>JANLFJ010000029.1 GCA_024655825.1 Peptococcaceae bacterium
ATGCTTGATTTGCGATTAGAAAATCATAAAAATAGCTTACATCGCAAAAAGCTCGTTTAAAACAAACCTTGACACGTCTGGCGCCGTGTATTAAAATACTTTTATGAGTCTTTCTGCGGGTATACGTGGCTTCACAGCCCCGGGGCCATGATATATGCGGCAAAAAGGAACCGTCACATGTTGGGAGGGGACATGAAATTGCGTACCTTCATGGCGAAGGCACAGGAAATCAAAAGGAAATGGTACATCATCGACGCCGCGGACAAGACGTTGGGCCGCCTGGCGTCTGAAGCCGCCAGCATCCTGCGCGGCAAGCACAAACCGACATTTACGCCGCACGTGGACAGCGGCGACCATGTTATAATCATTAATGCTGAAAAAGTGCGTCTGACCGGTAAAAAACTGTACAAGAAAGAGTACGTCAGGCATACCGGCCATCCCGGCGGCCTGAAAAGGACAAGTTACAGCGTCCTTTTAAAAACAAGGCCGGAACTGGTCCTGGAAAAGGCCATCAGGGGGATGCTGCCCCATAACCGCTTGGGCGACGCACTTTATAAAAAGCTGAAGGTATACAGGGGGCCGCAGCACCCGCACCAGGCCCAAAAACCGGAAACATGGGAATTAAAGGGTTAAGGAGAAGGGAGGTTTAACAGTGGCGCAAGTGCAGTATGCAGGAACCGGACGTCGTAAAACTTCCGTAGCCAGGGTGCGTCTTGTACCCGGCGAAGGCAAGGTTATCATAAACGGCAGGCCCCTGTCCGAGTACTTTGGCAAAAAGACGCTGGAGATGATTGTCAAGCAGCCCCTGGTTCTCACCAGTACGGAGTCCAGGTTTGACATCCTGGCCAAGGTCGAGGGTGGGGGAATCACCGGCCAGGCGGGAGCAATCCGCTTGGGGATCGCCCGTGCCCTTCTCAAGGCTGATGCGGGAATGAGGCCCGCTTTGAAGAGGGCGGGCTTCCTGACGCGCGACCCGCGCATGAAAGAACGCAAGAAATACGGTTTGAAAGGAGCCCGCCGCGCTCCCCAGTTCTCCAAACGTTAAAAAAATCCCTCAGGCGAGGGATTTTTTTAATGCCCAATAATCCGTAAGTAATAAATAAGGGGAATAATACTTAAACTAACCGGGAAAGAACACGAATAAACGCACTTGCGTTTGGAGGGGGAAATGTTCGGTCTCCGTTGGCTGGGTAGAAAAAGAACGCGTGGGAAAATGGGGAAAAAGACCCGGGAATTTATAAATGGCGGCGAGTTGCCGAAGCCAGGTGGGGGTAATGACGCTCTAAGCACCGACCTTGAAGAAAACCTCCGGCAGATAAAAAAACTCCTTGATAAGTGCAGCGACGTGGTTTACCGGGAATTTGTCTTTGCCCAGCTTGAGAAGATCAGGCTGGTCCTGATCTACGTGGACGGCCTGGCTGATAAGGGCCAGATCAGCGAGCAGATAATGCGGGCGCTGGCCCTGGAAGTGCCTATGGCCGTTCCCGGCCGGAAGATAAGCAGGGCGGAAGCCCTTGAATTCATTAAGCGGCGCGGTTTGTGCATGCACCAGGTCAAGGAGACCGGCAGGCTGCAGGACGTCATCCAGGCAATACTCAGCGGCGATACCGCCCTGCTTGTTGACGGGCATGCCACCGCTTTGATCAACGGGTCCAAAAAATGGGAAAAGCGGGCTATCACCGACCCGGAAGCGGAGCCGACGGTGCGAGGTTCCAGAGAGTCCTTCATTGAGAGCCTGCGGACCAACACGGCGCTGGTTCGCCGGAGGATAAAAAGCCCCGCCCTGAAAATCGAGACACTGCAGCTGGGCGAGCTCAGCAACACCGATGTGGCTTTGCTGTATATCGAAGGTCTGGCGAACGAGAAGCTGGTGGAAGAAGTGAAAAACAGGCTGGCCAGCATCAGGATTGACGCCGTGCTGGAAAGCGGATACATCGAGGAACTGATCGAGGAAAACCCCTGGAGCCCTTTTCCCACCGTGAACCACACCGAAAAGCCCGATCACGTTGCAGCAATGCTGCTGGAAGGGAGGGTGGCCATCCTGACGGACGGGACTCCGTTCGCCCTGACCGTACCCAACCTGTTTATCGAGTACCTCCAGGCTTCCGAGGACTATTACGAGCGCTTCCTGTTCAGTTCGGCCGTGCGGGTGGTAAGGTTCATATCCATGCTCGTTTCTCTTATGCTGCCTTCGATTTACATCGCCGTGGTCAGCTACCACCACGAACTGTTTCCCAGCACGCTCCTCCTGAGCATTGCCGCGCAGCGGGAGGCTGTGCCCTTTCCTGTCTTTATCGAAGTGGTCGCTATGGAACTCACCTTTGAAGTCTTGAGAGAGGCGGGGATCCGCCTGCCCCGTCCCATCGGCCAGGCGGTGAGCATCGTCGGGGCCCTGGTCATCGGAGAGGCCGCCGTTCGTGCCGGCTTCGTGGGCGCAGCCACCGTAATTGTGGTGGCTTTCACGGGTATTGCCTCTTTTGTTTTTGCCTACAGCGCCAGCATCGCCTTCCGCCTGCTCAGGTTTACCATGATGGTCTGCACGGCCGGCCTAGGACTGTTCGGGCTGGTCAGCGGTGTCGCGGTCATCGGGATACACTTGTGCTCGCTTCGCTCATTCGGGGTGCCTTACCTCTCGCCGCTGGCTCCGACCACCGGCGCCGACATGAAGGATACGGCCGTACGCGCTCCCTGGTGGGCCATGCTCACCCGCCCCCGGCTGATTGCAAGACGTGAACAGATCAGGCAGGAGCGGAGGTTGAAACCGGCTCCCCCGCAGGTCCGGCCGAGAGGGGGAAAGAAGTAAGGTGTGGGAACAGGCTAAAATCGACGGCAAACAAGCGGTTATGCTCATGTTAAGCATGGTCCTGCCCACCGCCATCCTCACCGTTCCTTCGCTGACGGTCCGCCTGGCCAAGCAGGACGCGTGGCTTTCGATTGCGGTCGCGGTCCTGGCCGGGTTGTTGATTGCCCGGCTGGCGGTGAGCCTGAGCCTGCTTTTCCCCGGCAAGACGCTCCTTGAATATTCGGAGGAAATTCTTGGCAAGGCGGCGGGGAAAGTGGTCGGCCTCCTTTACATCTGGTGGTTTCTGCACATGGGTGCCGTGGTGATCAGGGAGTTCGGGGTCTTCCTGGTTACGGCGATCATGCCCGAGACCCCGATTATCGTTTTTCACATCGTGGTGGCGGCCGTGGCGGCCTACGCGGTTCGCAGCGGGCTGGAGGTTTTGAGCCGCTTCAACCAGCTGTTTATCCCCTTGACAGGCTTTCTGGCCGTTGCCTTCGTTTTGTCCGTCAAAGACATGCAGATGGTCAGGCTGCTGCCGGTCTTCGACACGGGGCTGCTTCCCGTTCTCAAGGGGGCTGCCGTGCCTGCAAGCTGGATGGGTGAAATCGTCGTCTTCACCATGTTTATCCCCAGCCTGAAAAACCCCGGGGAGGCCCACCGGCTTGCCGCCCTTTCCGTGCTGCTGATCGGTTTTTTCCTAACCTTGAGCATCCTTGAGGCGCTGCTCATCTTTGGGCCCGAAATAACGGCCGCCTGGCTCTTTCCCACTTTCAACGCGGTCAGGGTGGTTTCCATCGCCGGTTTCCTGGAAAGGCTGGAGTCGGTCATTACAGTGGTCTGGGTAGCGGGTGGTTTTATCAAAGTCGGGGTGTTTTACTACGCCGCCGTCCTGGGGAGTGCCCAGTGGGCCGGACTGAAGGATTACCGGCCGCTGGTGATCCCGGTCGGGGTTGTGCTGGTATCGCTGTCTATCCTTCTCCATGAAAACGTCGCGGACATGTTTGCCTTTTTAGCCCTGACCTGGCCGCCTTACGCCTTGCTCGTCTTTGAAGGGGGTATCCCGCTGCTGCTTTTGGCTGCGGCCCTGGCCGGAGGGAAGGGGAGGAAGGGCGGTCGATGAAAAGAACTGCAGTCTTCCTTTTGCTGGCGCTTTTGGCTGTTCCTCAAGCCGGCTGCTGGAGCCGCCGGGAGATCAACGAGCTGGCCATCGTGCTCGGAGCGGGGATCGACCTGGCGGCGGAAGGACAGATGCGCCTTACCGTACAGTTTGCCAAGCCCGCCTCTTTTGCGGGCAGCGGCGAAGGCAGAGGCGAAGGCGTAAAAGGCGCAAGTTGGGTTGTTTCGGCGGAAGGCAAGACCGTTGACGAGGCTGCAAAGCATTTAGCCTGGAAGGTGCCGCGCGATATTTACTGGAGCCACTGCATTGTCCTGGTGCTGGGAGAAGGGATGGCCAAAAAAGGCATACGCGAAGTGGTGGATTTTTTCCAGCGCGACAGGGAACCGCGCGAGACGATGTGGGTGATGGCGGCCAAAGGCGAAGCCAAGGACTTTTTGGAAACCTTTTCGACCCTTGAGAACACTTCGGCCCAGGCCGCCGGTTTAATAAACAAGATGAAAACCGGCTGTCCCGTCCAGCTGAGGGAGCTTGCCGAGATGCTGTCCAGCGAGGGCATCCAGCCGGTAATCCCCTGCGCTGAAGCGAAGTATGAAGGCATAAGCCCGGGGCAAGGGCAGGAAAACGCTCCCGCGTTCAAGCAGGTGGAAATTGCGGGCGCCGGAGTGTTTAAAGAAGATAAATTGATCGGGTGGCTGGACGACGAGGAAACTGCCGGCTTATGCTGGCTGAAGGCAAAGCCGGTCAGGGAAGAGGTCTCCGTGAAAAGCCCGGACGAGCCGGATAAAAAGGCGTCAGTCGAAATAAGGCGGAGCAAAACAAGGATAAAAGCGCAGTACGACGGAAACAAGCTCCGGTATAACATAAAAATAACGGTGGAAGGAGACATGGTGGAACTGCAAAGCCGCGAGGACGTTGCCGAGCCCGCCAGGCTCAAGGTCCTGGAAATGGAACTGGGGAAGACGGTCGAGACAATAATCGCCGCCCTGGTGGCAAAAGCCCAGCATGAGTTCGAGGCGGACATTTTTGGTTTTGGCGAGGCCTTTCACCGGCAGTACAAAAAAGAATGGCGGGTCTTGAAAAAGCGGTGGGACAAAGAATTCGCGCAGGCTGAAGTGAATATCGATGTGGAAGCGCATATACGAGAAATAGGTCTTATGACCAGATTAACCTGTCTTTCGGGAAAATAGAATGAAAAAATGCGCATTGACATTGAGAGGTGATAAACACGGTTTTCCTGCTAAGCGGTTTTTTTCTCTTTGTTATCCTCATTGAAGTGCCGGTCCTTGCCAGGAAAAAGATGTGGCGGGAACTGGCGGCTTTTTCGGTTTATCTGCTCCTTGGGATGACCCTGAGCTTCCCGCAGGTGCTGGGAGCGAAAATACCCAACCCCACAAGAATAATCGAGGCCGTTTTCAAGCCCGTTGCAGAGCTGTTGAAATGAGCGGGGTGAAAAAACGCCGTTTAAACAGGCCGGATCAGCTGATCCGGCCTGTTTTCTGTCATACCCTTCTTTCTTGACTAATATCTTGTTAAAGGAAAACAGATGCGAAGGGGAGTATACAAGCGATGGCGAACATAAAAAACAGGGCGGCGGTTTGGCTGGCCCTGGCGGGGACGGTTGCTTTCGCTGCCGGCGCTTTTTTTTACTGGGCGGAAAAACATGATTTACAAGCAATTAAGTCCATGTCCTGGGTAGTGGCGGGACGCGTTTTGGTCATCGATCCGGGTCACGGCGGCGAGGACCCTGGGAAGGTCAGTCCTTCCGGGGTATACGAAAAGGACATAAACCTGGCCGTTGCCAAAAAGCTATACACTCTTCTTGCCGGCGGCGGGGGCAGGGTAGTCCTCACCCGCGACAGCGATGAAGCATTGAGCGGTGGTGAAAGCACGGTCCGGGAAAGAAAACGGGCCGACCTGGAAAACAGGCTGAAACTGGCCGAAAGCTCGGGGGCGGACCTTTATTTGGCCCTGCACTGCAATTCTTTCCCGCAGGGGAAGTGGTACGGCGCCCAGACCTTTTACGCACCGTCGATACCCGGGAGCAAGGAACTGGCCTCGTGCGTGCAGGAAGAACTCGTGGCGTACCTGGGAAACACCACGCGCCAGCCTAAAGAGGATACGACCTCGATTATTTTTAAAAACGCCAGTATTCCCACAGTCAACGTCGAAATGGGTTTTCTGTCCAACCCGCGCGAGGAGAAGCTTTTACAGGACCCCGCCTACCAGGACAAGGTGGCCTGGGCGATATACAGCGGGATAGTCAAGTACCTTGTCAACTATGGCGACAAATACGTACCCACCCTGCAGCTGGAAAGAAAGTAAAGAATAAACGCGTCTTAAACCCTTGAATTGGTGTCTTGAGTGTTTCCTGCTGTCAAAAATGAGGGCTTCAAGCCCCCATTTTTTTGCCTATGAGTAATTATGTTAAGACATCTTCTTTATTCCGTCCACCCTGGCTTTTTCGGAATCCTTTATAATGTAAGTTTTGCAGCAGGTGGACATACGGCTTCCGGCTTTCTGCGGGGAAAGTTCGGCAGCCATTTCGGAGTTCACTGTATCCGGCTGCTCTTCGTCAAAAGAATCCGTGGCCACCAGTATTTCGCTGGCGCTGCACCTGTTCCCCTGGCTCCAGTAGTGGCAGTCGTTGACGATGCAGTGAATGTGCTGCTCGTTCATAAACAATCATCCCTTTCCTTTGTTTTAATGGTTTTCACCAGTAGTCTGCCCTGTTTTTGCCAGTATTATTAATCTGTTTTCACTTTTATCCAATTCTTGCGGTCCTCAATCCCCTTCGAACCAGGCCTTGTTAAGAAGCCTGACGGCCGGGACGATGTCTTCTTTGGGGATGCCCCCGTATGACAGGAGCACCTGGGGGAATTTGCTTGCCGTTTTTTCGATGGAGTAACTGGAGATGGGAATAACCCTCACACCCGCCTTTTCGGCCAGCTCGACGATCTTTTCAACGGTGAGGGCCGACTTGATTTCCAGGAGGAGATGGAGCCCCGTCCCCTGTCCCCTGATGACTACCTTGTCTTTCATGATCTTGCCGAACGATTCGGTGAGAAGCTGGTTTTTTTTGGCGTAGATTTTTCTCAACCTGCGCAGGTGTTTCTCCATCAGGCCGTCTTTCATGAACAAAGAAAGGGCGATCTGTTCGATTGTCGAGGAGGTCTGGTTATAGCGGGCTGCTTTTTCCAGGTAGTTTGAAAGCAGTCTTTCAGGGAGCACCATATAGCTTATTCTCAGTGAAGGTAAAAATATCTTGGAAAAAGTGCCCATGTAAATAACGTTGGCCCCGTTATTCAAGCCCTGGAGCGAAGGAATAGGCCTTCCGAAATACCTCAATTCGCTGTCGTAATCGTCCTCGATGATCATCCCTTCGCTGGCCTGGGCCCATTTCAGGAGCTGGACGCGCTTGTTGACGGGCATAATTGAACCTGTCGGGAACTGGTGGGAAGGGCTCACATGCACGAGCTTCGCTCCGCATGCGGCCAGTGCGTTCACATCGATACCGTCGTTTTCCAGCCTGATGGGGATAATCCGGAAATTGTGGTCCTTAAAAATGTACTGGGCCTTTTTAAACCCGGGGTCCTCGAAAGCAATCGTTTCATAACGCGGTTTCAAAACCTCGCAAAGCACATGGAGCAGGCTTTGGACCCCCGCTCCGATGGCGACCTGTTCGGCTGAGCAGATGACGCCGCGGGAATGCCGCAGGTATTTGGCGATTTCCCTGCGGAGTTCCGGTTCTCCCAGGTGGCTGCCGTAAGAAAGGTACCGCTGCGGGTCTTTCATGGCCTTGCCGATGAAGCGTTTCCATAAGGAAAAGTTGAAGCTTTCCTCATCCAGGTAATCACTGCTGAAGTCGTAACGGGCAAGGTTATTGCCTGCACACGCGACGGCGGCCTGTTCGTTGGATGCGGTCGATGCGTGGAGGTCGGCAATGTTTTCTATTCTATTGACAAAATAACCGGCCTTCGGCTCGCTGACGAGGTACCCCTCGGCACAAAGCTGCTGGTACGCGGTTTCCACCGTATTTTTGCTTATGTTCAGGTAGGCCGAGAGTTCCCTGATGGAGGCCATTTTCAGGCCTGTCTCCATCCGGCCGGCGGTTATCTCTTTTTTTATATGATTGTACAGCTGCAGGTAAACCGGGGTTTTCGCTTTTTTGTCAAGCCTGACGGCCATTTCCAGCATCGGTACCCTCACTCCTGTCACCAAGGAATATTATAAAACTGTCCCTTTTATTGAGGACAGGCATTTGATTAAATTATAATCAAAACAAAAAAACAATACAATACAACGGGGTGATGAATATGAAAAGATTTGACTCCAAACAGCTGGCAGGGGCCGGGCTGATGGCGGCCCTGGTAATGGTCGGGACAATGCTTGTCCAGGTCCCGACCCCGACGAAAGGGTATATCCACGTTGGCGACAGCATGGTCTACCTTTCCGGGATCCTGCTGGGACCGGCCGCCGGGGCACTGGCGTCGGCCGTCGGCTCTCTGCTGGCCGATGTTTTTTCCGGCTACGGGATTTACGCGCCGGCAACGTTTTTTATCAAGGGGCTCGATGCCCTGGCCGCAGGCTTGTGTTATCGCCTGCTCGTTTCAAGCGAAAGCCTCTGCTCCCGCAAGCTCCTGGCCTTCGGGGCTGCCGTGCTGGCGGGCGGCGCCGTCATGGTTTCCGGGTACCTGGCCTACGAGACCTTTCTCTACGGCTTCGGCACAGCTGTTTTGGGCGTGCCGGCAAATATCACGCAGGCCGCGGGAGGCGGCATCCTGGCGGCACCCCTTTTGCTGGCCCTGGACAGGATGAAATTTCTGAAAGATAGCTGACAAATATATCTCAACTAAATAAAATTGTGTTTATTTTGACATATTTCCCTAAATATCGACAAAATCTCTCAAGGACAAAAGGAAAATCTTGTAGTATAATGCAGTTTAGATAGGGATTTGCAGGAAAAGCAAACAATTTGACAGCATGGAAAAAAAGGAGTGGAAATCCGGAAGAGAGGCTGAATGGATGCCCCTGAAAATTCCTTTGGCGGTATGGATTTTTAATACTATTCCCGAAGGCATGAGTTTGGCGGCGGTTATTTTAAGCCTTGCCTCAAAAAGGGTGAAGCGGGAACATGTGCTGATACTCGGGCTGGTGCACGCTGTTTTCGTATACGTGTTCCGGCTGTTGCCGTTGCCGTTTTTTTCTCATTTCTTCATGCTGATGGTGACCATGGCTGTTTCGACGTCATGGGTGGCTGGCATCGACATCAGGGTTTCCCACCTGTGCACCGTGGCGACCTTTGCCGGCTTGTACTTTTGCGAGTTGGGCTATTTTAGAATATTAAACGGCTTGGGGCTCATCACCCTCGAAGATATTGCCCGAAGCCCTGTTTGCTGGATCATAATGGGGACGCCGCAGGTGCTCACCCTCTTCCTGGCGGCCTGGGTTATAGGCCGGGTCAAGCGGGGGGCGGTTTTGGAAAAACTGGCGGCGGCAATTCGCCAGGCCCTGCAGGGCAGGTTTCCAAGGCTAGTGTTCAAGGAAGGCGAGGAGTGAACGCGTTGGAGATCCCTCTCCCGGCCTTTTTCCTGCAATCCATACCGGAATGCCTGGGCACAGCGGTTTTGGTTATTTCCCTCGGCTACGGGCGGCTGTACTGGAAACCTGCTTTATCCATCGGGCTTATCCAGGCCGCGCTGGTTTACATGATCAGGCTTCTGCCGCTCACCTTCGGCATCCACACCATTGTCCTGATTCTGACGCTGGCGGTTTTATCCACCGTCATCGGCAGGATCGAACCCCGCAGATCCATGATTTTCGCCAATGCGGCCATATTGCTGCTGGCAATAAGCGAATTGATATTTTTCTTCCTTTTTACTCATTTTGGAATTTTTAACTTTTATGAAATGCAAAATAATGTTTTGATAAGGATTATTGCAGGGACCCCGCAAGTCCTGTTCCTCTTTTTGGCGGCATATGTTTACAGGAAGAGAGAAGATATTTGCCGTCTAATCTCGAATGCAAAAAAAAATATGGGAAAAGAAGGGTAACGTCGGGTGTTTAGCGAAATAAGCTTCATGATAAATTAAAAATAAGGAGCGTGAGGCTTTTGGCACAGATACCGTTTCTACCGTGGGTTTTTCAAGTGATACCAGAAGGCATTGCCTTAGCAACCTTGACCATGGCCTTGGGGACCGGGCAGCTTCCTTGGAAGAAAAACGTTTTAATCGGCTTCATTTTTGCTATCTTTGTATATATTGTCAGGATAATGCCTTTTACCCCCGGGGTGCATGTGATCGTGCTGGCCGCAGTGCTTGGCGTCCTCTGCATTTACCTGGGTGGTCTTGAAATGAGAAGGAGCCTTTCTTTCAGCGCAATGGCAATGGCCTGTCTGGTGCTGCTGGAATTCGCTTTTGTATCTTTCTATTTAAAATCGGGCTTGTTTTCCTTTGACGAACTGATGGGGAACCCCCTAAACAGAATTATTACCGGCAGCGCGCATACCATAATGCTGTTTTTATTAGCGTATATTGTGAAAAAGAAACAAATAAACCTGAACTTCCTATTCAGGCCCAAGGAATGGATGTAGCATCATGCCGTATTCAAAACTCAGCACAAGCATCAGCGAGTACATGGCCCGCGAGCTCAAGTTTGACGAAGAAAAGAAAGCGATTATTGCTTACTCTCTCGACAGTCTGTTTCTTTATTTAATCGGTTATGCAGTCGTTATTGCTATAGGGTGGTTAATAGGGATAACCACAGCAACCTTTTTTGCCCTCATAACCGGCGATGTTTTGCGAAAACTGAGCGGTGGCGCTCATTTTTCCACACCGTATCGCTGTTTGCTGTTCAGTGCGGCTGCTTACCCGGCGGTTAGCTGGGCCAGCGTGCGGGCCTTCTCTTTATGGGGCCGCGAACCGCTTTCCTGGGCATACATGCTTTTCATATGTTTCGCTTGCCTGGTTATAGTATTCGTTTTCGCGCCGGTCGATTCTGCAGCCAAGCCTATCGTCTCGGATAAATTCAGAAAAAAACTCAAGCGTTTATCGATAATTGCCCTCATGGGCTTCAGCGTGGGAGTTTTTCTGCTCAAAAACACCTACATAGCATACTCCATAACGGCAGGGATGACCCTGCAGTCCCTTACTTTGCTTCCATTTTTTCAGCATAAAGCGTAAACATAAAGATAGAGGATAAATCAATATTTTGTTAAGTATCAAATTTTAGTAATTACAGCGGCGATTATGTCGCTGATTAATTACAACTATATTTTACTAGGAGGTGTGCTTAAATGAGTAAGGTGAAATATGCGGCATTGACACTTGCTTCCACCGTTCTGCTGTTGTTTGCCTCCGCGACTTCCGTCTTTGCGTGCCTTTATGGTGCTTACCAGCCCGAAACACCCAAAAGCCTGATCAGGTAAACGTCGAGGTGGCTCACCCCCACCTCACACCACTTTTAAAGAGGGTAGGTACATTTGAGAAGCATCGAGACCATCAGGGATAAAAAGATAGACGAATATGTGCATACCACGCGCCTTCTTTTTTTCCTCCTGGGGGGCATCCTGCTTGTCCGTGCCTTCCAACCCGGCGAGGGTTTCTTTACCAATGTCTATAAGAACGTGTTGCTGCTTTTTTTGCCGGCGGCGATCGTCTTGTTGGTTACGCTGGTCTTGCGGGGCAAAAAGGCGAATGAACTGCGGCGGTTGGAAAACATTATCAATGCTTGTTATTTGATCATTATCGTTCATTTGTTAACCCAGGAAAAGGAGAGCTTTTTTAAGTTTCTCCTTTTAATGCCGGTGATGGTTTCCGCTCTCCGGTACGGGACCAGGGCGGGATACTCCTGGGCTCTTCTGGCGACGGTGGGAATAGCCGTTATTGCTGTTGCCCATGGGATGGGCCGTATGGATGTGGACATCCTGGTGGCGGGGGTCATCTGGCTGATGGCTTGGCTTATGGGCAAAATGTCGGAGACGGAACAGGAGACGAGGGAAGAACTACGGCGCCAGGCCTCGCTTGACGAGCTGACGGGCGTGTACAACCACCGCAGTTTTCATACTTTTTTGGAGGAGTGTTTTGCCCGGGCCAGGCTTGAGGGCAGCTGCCTTGCCCTGGTTATGACCGACATCGACTTCTTCAAGTATTACAACGATGCGTACGGGCACCAAATGGGCGACGAGGTTTTGAAAAAACTGGCGGAAATTATTAAAGGAATAGTTGGAGAAAGAGGTATTTGCGCTCGCTACGGCGGGGATGAATTCGCGATCATTTTACCCGGCTGCGACGGCAAAGACGGGGTGGAGCTTGGGGAGACCATCAAGCGCGAGGTTGAAGGAACGGAATTTGAAGGGATGAGTATCCTGCCGAAAGGGCACCTGACGCTTTCCATAGGTGTTGCCTGCTATCCCGAGCACGCGCAGGAAAGGGAACTGCTGATCCAGAGGAGTGACGAGGCTCTCTTCAAGGCCAAGTGCACCAACATGAACAGGGTGGAACTGTATTACAACGTTTTCGACGAAATTGCCCACCTATTGCAGGATCAGGAAAAGGAACTGCTCAACTCCATGCGCACGCTGCTGATGGTCGTAAACGCCAAGGACAGGTATACTTACGGCCATTCGGAACGGGTCATGCACTATACCGTGCAGATCGGCAGGAAGTTGGCCCTGTGGGAATGGGAGATCCAGAACCTGATGATCGGGGCCCTGCTGCACGACATCGGGAAAATAGAGATCAGCCGGGACATACTGAATAAGCCGGGAAAACTTACCAAGAGCGAATGGGAACCTATTCGCCAGCATGCGGTGTGGGGGGCCGATATGATGCGTCCCATTTCTTCACTGAGCGGGGCTGTCAACATCGTGCTTTACCACCACGAGAATTACGACGGGACAGGTTACCCCCACGGGCTCAAAGGCGAGGAGATACCTCTGGGCGCAAGGATCTTGCGCCTGGCCGACAGCTTTGACGCCATGGTTACCAACCGGCCGTACAAGAAACCGAAAACGATCAGCGAGGCCGTGGGAGAACTGAAAAAATTGAAGAACGTTCACTATGACCCTGATGTCGTGGATGCTTTCATCGAGTATTTGGAAGAAACGGGCATTTTGGTCCTTGAAGTGTCCTGAAAATAAAATAAATGTTTACATGATCCGCCCCTGCCAGGATATAATTTAGGTGGGGGTTTTTTCACGCCTGCCGCAATTTTTAACGGGTGGTGATTTCAAGTGTTAAAACTGGTCGCGCTTTTCCCCCACCCGCCTGTTGCCGTTCCTGAGGTGGGGGGCGCCGATTCGCGGAAGGTGGCCGCAACGGGAAAGGCAATGGCCAGCCTGGCCCGCGAGATTAAGGAATTGAACCCTTCCCTGCTGGTGGCCGTAACGCCCCACGGTCATGTGTTCAGCGATGCGGTCACCATAACCGCGCTGGATAGGCTGGAAGGCGACCTGGCGCAGTTTGGGGCGCACATGGTCAGGGTGGAATACGAATTTGACAAGGAGGCCGCGGAGGCAGTCAATGAACACGCGCGAAAGAATAAAGTTCCTTGCGCCCTGCTGGACGAGCCGTTGATTAAACAACGCCGGCTCGGTGGGAAGCTGGACCACGGCCTGGTTGTTCCCCTGTCCTTTGTGGCCAAAGCTGGCTGGCGGGGTAAGCTTGTTCCCGTAAACATGGGGTTCCTTCCTTATGAGGAGCTTTACCACTTCGGTGCGGTATTGAGAGAGGCCCTGGATTCCATTGACCGGGACTGGGTTCTGTTGGTAAGCGGCGATATGTCCCACTGCCTGCTGCCGGGAGCCCCGGCGGGTTACTCTCCACAGGGGGCCGTTTTTGACGGGATAGTCAGGCGGGCCATTAGGGAGGGTGATGCCAGGAGTCTCTTTAACCTGGAGCACGATTTTGTGGAAGAAGCGGCCGAGTGCGGCTTACGCCCCCTGATCATTGGATTTGGCGCGCTGGACGGCTTCCGGGCGGAGGGAGAAGAACTCTCGTATGAAGGGCCCTTCGGCGTGGGCTACCTGACGGCGAAAATAAAGGTGGGCGAGCGCGCGCACGGCCGGGAACTGGTACGGGGCTTGTACAGGGAACGAAGAGAAAAGCTGGAAAGCCGCCGGGAAAACGAATCGCTGCCTGTCAGGCTGGCCAGGCTCAGCATTAGGGAATACCTGGAAAAAGGCCGCTTTTTGTCTGTGCCGGAAGAGGCCGCCTGCTTGAGAGGAGAAAAGGCGGGCGTTTTCGTGAGTCTTAAAAAGCACGGCAACCTGCGGGGATGCATCGGCACGGTGGAGCCGGTCCAGCATGATTTGGCCCTGGAGATTATCCACAATGCCGTATCCGCCGCGTTCCATGACCCGCGGTTTGAACCCCTGGAGGCCGATGAACTTGACGAGCTGGAAATATCGGTGGACGTTCTTGACAGGCCCGAACCGGTTGCGGGGATAAAGGAGCTTGACCCGCAGGAGTACGGGGTGATCGTTTCCCAGGGGAGCAGGCGCGGTTTGCTTCTTCCCAACCTTCCCGGCATCTCCAGCGCGGAAGAACAGGTGAAAATAGCCGGGCAGAAGGCGGGGATAAGTCCGGGCGAGCGGGTAAAGCTGGAGAAGTTCCGGGTGACCCGCTACACCTGAAAACCTGCTGTGAAAAGGGGTGAAGACTGTGGAACCGGCCAGGTTCTGGATTGTGAAAGACAAGGAAAAAAATGAGGTGCAGTGCTTGCTGTGTCCCCACGTTTGCCGGATAGCGGAGGGAGGGACGGGGCTCTGCCGGGTTCGGTACAATCAAAAAGGAGAACTGAAGGTCGGCAATTACGGGAAAGTAACGGCGGCTGCCCTTGATCCGATTGAAAAAAAGCCGCTCAAAAAGTACCTGCCTGGTAAAATGATTTTCTCGCTGGGCACTTTCGGCTGCAGCCTGTCCTGCGGCTTCTGCCAGAACTGGCGGATCGCCCACGGCGAAGACCCGCCATACGTGTACATGCCGCCGCAGGAGGCCGTGAAACGCGCGCTTCAACTGCTGGATTGCGATAACGCCGGTATTGCCTATACATATTCCGAGCCACTCATGTGGTACGAGTATGTTTTTGATACGGCCAGGCTTGCCAGGGAAGCGGGATTGAAAAACGTCCTGGTGACAAACGGGTACATCAACCCGAAACCGTTGAAAGAGCTGCTCGTTTATATAGACGCTGTCAACCTGGATGTTAAGTCTTTTGGCGACGAGTTTTACCGGGATGTTTGCCAGGGGCGGTTAAAACCCGTCCTGGAAAGCGCGAAGCTCTTTGCCGGCCGTTGTCACCTGGAGATAACGACGCTCCTGGTCCCCGGACTCAACGACAGCCCCGGAGAAATAAGGGAACTGGCCCGCTGGATTGCGGGGATTGACCGGGACATACCCCTTCACCTGACCCGGTATTTTCCCAATTATAAATTTAATCTGCCGGCCACGCCCCTTGAAACGATGAGGTTGGCAAAAAAAGAGGCGGAAAAATTTTTAACGAATGTGTTCTTGGGAAATGTATAATAGTCTTTTTTTATTTTTCCGTTTCGCCAAGCAGGAAATAGAGGGCTGTAAAGAGAAAATATTCATATCACCGGGGAAAGAGGGGCGGCCTTATGGAAGAAAAGCAGTACGTGATTTTTGGACTTGGCGATCAGGAATTCGGTATCGATATAATGTCCGTTCAGGAAATAATACGGCCTTTAAAAACAACCAAACTCCCCAATTCACCTCCTCACGTTCTTGGGGTGTTCAACCTGAGAGAGAAGGTTATCCCTGTTGTCAGCTTGAGGAGAGTCCTGGGGTTTGAGGATTCAGCCAGTGATGAAAAGACGAGGGTGATTGTCGTCAAAGTGGAGGACCGGCCTTACGGTCTCTTGGTTGACATTGTCCATGAGGTCCTGAGGATAAGTTCCGGCGATATCGAAAAGGGCCATGACGTGTACCAGGACATTGACAGCCGGTTTGTCAGTGGAATCGCCAGGGTCGAGGAGAGGTTGATAATCCTGCTTAATCTCTCTTTCGTCCTGTAGAAAACTGCTAAAAAGGGAGATGCTATGCGTCCGATTGAAACAAGAAACCTCCAGGCGGGAATGAGAATAGCAAGGACAATACACGATGACGGAGGGCGCGTTCTTTTGAGCGCCGGCTCCCGGCTTACAGACCGCTACATCAAGAAACTGGCTGAATTTGGCATACCCTTTATTTATATTGAGGACGAGCTGGTCGGGCCTCTTGAGGTTGAAGACGTCATTCATGACAGGGTCCGAATTCAAACGGTTGCCGCCCTGAAACAGATTGCCGAAAACATCCGCTTGAGCAAGGAAGTTGACTTCCGGCAGATCAGCGATTTAGTAAATAAAATCTTGGATGACCTGAGGGAGATTCCCAATCTTCTCGTGCAGCTTATGGACATTAGAAGCTCCAACATGTACAATTACAACCACGCCATCAGCGTTTGCGTGCTGAGCGCGCTGACGGGAAAGGTACTTATGCTTGATGACCTGAAAATCAAGGCCCTGGGAATGGGAGCGATCCTGCATGATGTTGGCAAGACCATCAGCGAAGGGCCGGAACATACCCTGCACGGTTTTGAGATCTTGAGAAATAACCGGATGCTTAACGTGATGATCGCCCATGTGGCTTACCAGCACCATGAAAAGTATGATGGGAGCGGATTTCCCAGGCAGTTGAAGGCGGAAGACATTCACCTTTTCGCCTCGATTGTGGGTGTTGCCAATTGTTATGACAATCTTGTGTCCGCTGCTGATCCCGGCAAACGTCTCTATCCTTACCAGGCGCTGGAAAAGGTGACGGCTGAAAGCGGCAGGTCATTCCATCCCGAAATTGTGAAGGCCTTTTGCCAGAACATAGCTCCTTACCCCGTGGGTACGGCTGTCCGGCTTAACAACGGGGCGGTCGGCGTGGTTATAAAGGTCCAAAAGAACTTCCCGACACGGCCTGTGGTTAAGCTGATAACGAACCATGTCGGGGTTCTCCTTAACAACTTCCCGGAGATTGACCTGATGAAAGAAAGGACGCTTTTCATCAACCAGATCATCAGCGAACAGGAACGACAGGACATCGTTGCCGGGTAGGCGCTTTTGCGGCCCCTGGCGCGGCAGTTCAGAAAACCCGTTGCCCTGTTAAAGTGAACCCTGGTTTTTCCAAAGGGTTCATTTATCGTTTTACTTAAATTTATATTGCATAAATATACAACAAAATGTATAATTATTAAAACAGCTGGAAGAAAGGACGTATAAGCATGGTGATCAATGCGAGCATAATCGGCGCAACCGGTTATACGGGGCAGGAACTGGTCAGGCTGTTGTGCCGCCATCCGGGCGTGAAAATAGCGGGCCTGGGAACGCAAACATATGCCGGCCGGCCTTTGTCCGATGTGTACCCGCATTTCCGCGGCATTGTGGACAGCGCGTGCCGGGCCGCGGAGGACCCGGGACTACTGGAAGAGGCCGACGTAATATTCTTAGCGCTGCCTCACGGCCTCAGCGTTCCTTACGTGGAAAGCGCGCTGCGGCTGAACAAGAGAGTGGTTGACCTGGGGGCCGATTTTCGCCTGAAGCGGCCCGGAGTTTATGAAGAATGGTACAACAAGGAAGGACCCGCTCCCGCCATCCTGAACGCTGCGGTTTACGGCCTGCCGGAAATATACAGGGAAGAGATTAAGAACGCCCGGGTAGTGGCCAATCCCGGCTGCTATCCCACCGCGGCCGTACTGGCACTGGCGCCGCTTATAAAGCACAATCTGGTGGACAGGAACATGATCATCATTGACAGCAAATCGGGCGTGAGCGGTGCCGGCCGCTCCCTGTCCACGAATTCCCTTTTCGCCGAGGTGGATGGCGACTTCAAGGCTTACGGCCTGCCGCGGCACCGCCATACGCCGGAGATCGAGCAGGAGCTGGCAGCGCTGGCCGGGGAAGAGATCAGGGTGTCTTTCACCCCGCATCTTTTGCCCATGACCAGGGGGATGCTGAGCACGATTTATACGGTACCCCATACGCATGTGGACCTTAAAAAAATAGAGCAGGTATACAGGGAGTTTTACAGCGGCGAGCCCTTTGTCAGGGTGCTGCCGGCAGGCCGCGTTCCCCAAACCAAATGGGTTTTGGGAACCAATTTCTGCGACATCGGGCTGGTCTGGGACGAACGGACAAAAAGGCTGGTCGTCATCTCGGCAATCGACAACCTGGTGAAAGGGGCTTCCGGCCAGGCCGTCCAAAACATGAACATCATGTGCGGGTTTGAAGAAAAGATGGGACTTGACATGATCGCGGTTTATCCGTGAAAGGGGGTTGAAAGACAGTGCTGCAGCGAATAAAAGGGGGAGGGATAACATCTCCTCAGGGTTTCATGGCGGGCGTGGCCCAGGCCGGCATCAAGCACCCCGGCCGCTATGACCTGGCTCTGGTATTATCGAAGGCGCCTGCTGCGGCAGCCGGGGTATTCACCACCAATAAATTCCAGGCGGCGCCGGTGCTGGTATCGAAGGAACACCTGGCCAGGGAAAAAGCGCGCGGTTTTGTGGTCAACAGCGGCTGCGCCAATGCGTGCACGGGAGAGCAAGGACTTGACGACGCGCGGGCGATGGCCGGCGAAGCGGCAAAAAGCACGGGCTGTGAAAGCGGTGAGATGCTTGTGGCCTCGACTGGCGTGATCGGGGTACCCCTGCCCATGGATAAAATCCTGCTCGGGGTCCGGGAAGCCGCTTTTGGCCTTTCGGTGGAAAACGGAAGCCTAGCGGCCAGGGCCATTATGACCACCGACACTTTTCCCAAGGAAACGGCGGTCAGGTTTATGCTTAACGGGAAAGCCGTCACCATCGGGGGGATGGCCAAAGGTTCGGGGATGATCCATCCGGATATGGCCACCTTGCTGGGTTTTGTTGCCACAGACGCGGCGGTAACTCCGCGGTGCCTGAAGCTCGCCTTGAGGTCGGCAGTCGATTGTTCGTTCAATATGGTTACCGTAGACCGGGACACCAGCACTAACGATTCCCTGTTTGTTTTGGCCAACGGCCTGGCCGGGAATGCGCCGGTTGATGACGAAAACAGCGAAGAATACGGCGTGTTCCAGGAGGCCTTGACTCAGGTCTGCGTTGAACTTGCCAGGATGGTCGCCCGCGACGGGGAAGGAGCCACCAAGCTGGTGGAGGTACGGGTAATCAATGCCCCTACGGAGGCCGATGCAAGAGCGGGCGCCCGGAGCATCGCCGCTTCGAACCTGGTCAAAGCGGCTGTTTTCGGTGAGGACGCCAACTGGGGGCGGATCGTTTGCGCCCTGGGCTATTCAGGAGCCAGCTTTGAACCCGCTCTTGTCGATGTTTACCTGGGTGACCTGCAGGTGGCCAGGAACGGGTGCGGTCTGGCCTTTGATGAAGAACGTGCTGCCGGCATACTGGCCGGGAATACCGTTGTAATCAAGGTGGACTTAAAACAGGGGAGCGCCGGGGCTGTGGCATGGGGGTGCGATTTGACATATGATTATGTGAAAATAAACGGGGCGTACCGCACATAAATGCTTTTCATTGCCTGTTTTCCGCATTGCAAGGCGGCAAACAGAAGGCGGAAAGCAGAGAACGGATAATCGAGCACGAGGAGGCTTAAGAAATGCTGTCTGCGGTGGAAAAGGCCGGTATCCTGATGGAGGCCCTGCCGTACATCCAGTCCTTTGCCGGCAAGACCATTGTAATAAAATACGGCGGGCACGCCATGACTGATACCCAGCTGGAAGAGATGGTCTTAAAAGACATTATCATGATGAAGCTTGTGGGAATGAACCCCGTAGTAGTACACGGCGGTGGACCGGTTATTGATGACTGGCTCAAGAAGATCAATGTCGAGGCCAGGTTCGTCAACGGCTTGCGGGTCACCGACGAAATCACCATGGAAGTGGTGGAGATGGTGCTGGCGGGCAAAGTGAACAAGGGTATCGTCAGCCGCATCAACAGTTTCGGGGGAAAAGCCGTTGGACTGTGCGGCAAGGACGGCAGGCTCATCATCGCGGAAAAAATAGGAGGGGCTGATAATCTCGGTCTGGTCGGGGAAGTTGCCGGGGTAAACCCCGGAATAATACATACCCTTACCGGCGAGGGATATATCCCGGTGGTGGCTCCTGTCGGTGTGAGCCTTCAAGGGGAGACGCTGAACATCAATGCCGATTATGTCGCGGGCGCGCTGGGGGGCGCCCTCAAGGCTCACAAGCTTGTCTTGCTGACCGATGTGGAGGGCATTTATCTGGGCGATGGGCCTGAATCACTGGCCTCGCGCCTGACAAAGGGAGAAATCGCCGGACTTATCGAGGGCGGTGTGATCAGGGGGGGAATGATTCCCAAGGCTGAAAGCTGCCTTTTTGCCCTGGAAAAAGGCGTGGAAAACGTGCACATCGTGGACGGGAGAAAACCCCATTCCCTGCTCTTGGAGATATTTACCAGGGAAGGCATTGGGACAATGGTTGTAAATGAGTGAAAAGGAGGAATACTGGCGTGAATAACGATACTATTATTAACATGGGCCGGGAGTACGTCATGAACACCTATCCCCGCCATTCTTTCGCCCTCGTAAGGGGCCTGGGAAGTTATGTTTGGGATGCTAACGGCAAGAAGTACCTGGATTTTGTGGCAGGGATAGCGGTCAACAACATCGGCCACTGCCACCCCAGGGTGGTGGAAGCGCTGCGCGAACAGGCGGGGATGCTGCTGCACTGTTCCAATCTTTACTGGATCGAGCCCCAGGTCAAGCTGGCCAAACTGCTGGTCGACAATTCCTTTGCCACTAAGGTTTTCTTTTGCAACAGCGGCGCCGAGGCCAACGAAACAGCCATTAAGCTGGCGCGTAAGTGGTCTTACAATAAATACGGGGCGGGCAGGTCCGTCATCATCAGCGCCGTCAACTCCTTCCACGGCAGGACGCTGACCGCCCTGACCGCGACCGGCCAGGAAAAGTACCAGAAAGGATTCGAACCGCTTACCCCCGGGTTTACCCATGTTCCATACAACGACCTGGACGCGCTCAAAGCGGCCATCACGCCGGAAACCTGCGCGGTGCTGCTTGAACCGGTGCAGGGCGAAGGCGGCGTTAACGTGCCTGGAAGCGGCTACCTGGAGGGGGTACGGGAGCTGTGCGACAAGCATGACCTGCTGTTAATGCTGGATGAGGTCCAGACCGGCCTGGGGAGGACGGGCAAGCTCTTCGGTTATGAGCATTACGGGATAACGCCCGATGTCATCACCCTGGCCAAGGGCCTGGGTGGCGGCGTGCCTATCGGGGCCTGCCTGGCCCGCGGCGAGGCGGCTGAGACCTTCCAGCCGGGAGAACATGCCGCCACCTTCGGGGGTAACCCCCTGGCCACAGCCGCCGCTCTTGCCGCCTTTTCGGTGATCATCGACGAAAAGCTGCCTGAGCAGGCTCAAAAAAAGGGCGAATACATCATTTCCAGGGTCGAAGCGATGAAAAAGGACCACCGGGCCATACTCGGAGCGAGAGGCCAGGGGCTGCTGATCGGCATACCTCTTGCCGTCGAGGGTAAACCCATCCAGGATAAATGCCAGGGAAAAGGGCTGCTTATCAACTGCGTCCAAAGCAGCGTGCTTCGCCTCATTCCCCCGCTCAACGTCACGTACGAGGAGATCGACAAAGGTATGGACATCCTTGAAGAGGCCGTGGCGGAGGCGGAGGCCGGGAAGTAAAAAAAGCGGGACGAAAAGATAAGGGAGAGATATTGTTTGCCAAAGAAGGCCCACCTTAAAAAAGTGCTGGTTATCGGTTCGGGACCTGTGGTCATCGGGCAGGCGGCTGAGTTCGACTATGCGGGGACCCAGGCTTGCAGGGCCTTAAAGGAAGAAGGTCTGCAGGTCGTCCTGGCCAATTCGAACCCTGCCACGATCATGACCGACGCAGGCGTCGCCGACCGCATTTATATAGAACCGCTTACTGCGCCTGCTGTTGCCCATATCATCGAAAAAGAACGGCCCCAGGGACTGCTCGCGGGTCTGGGAGGACAGACCGCCCTGAATTTGGCTGTTGAACTGGCGGAAGCCGGGGTTTTGAACCAGTTCAGGGTAGAAGTGCTGGGGACTCCCCTGCCGGCGATCCGGAAAGCCGAAGACCGGGAAGAGTTCAAAAAAACCATGCTCGCCATCGGCGAGCCGGTTCCGGAGAGCGTAATCATTACCCGGCTTGAAGAAAGCTATGGCTTTGTGGAGAAGGTGGGATTCCCCGTGATCATCAGGCCAGCCTATACTTTGGGCGGTACAGGCGGGGGAATAGCCGGCAGCCGTGAGGAACTGGAACAACTGGTAACAGTCGGTTTAAGGGCGAGCAGGATCAACCAGGTTTTACTGGAACAGAGCGTGGCAGGCTGGAAAGAAATCGAGTTTGAGGTTATGCGCGACGGCAGCGATAACTGTATAACCGTATGCAGCATGGAGAACATGGACCCTGTCGGCATCCATACCGGCGACAGCATTGTCTTTGCTCCCACCCAAACCCTCTCCGACAGGGAATTCCAGATGCTCCGGTCGGCTTCGCTGAAGATCATCCGCGCTTTGGAAGTCGAGGGAGGCTGCAACATCCAGTTTGCCCTTGAGCCAGGCAGCGGCAGGTACGTGGTTATTGAAGTCAATCCACGGGTAAGCCGCTCCAGCGCGCTGGCTTCCAAGGCAACCGGCTATCCTATTGCCAAGGTAGCGGCCAGGATAGCCCTTGGTTACACGCTGGATGAGATTGTAAACGCCGTCACAGGCAAAACCACGGCCTGTTTTGAACCGGCTATCGATTACGTTGTGGCCAAAATACCGCGCTGGCCTTTTGACAAGTTCAGGACGGCCGACCGCCGTTTGGGCACCCAGATGAAATCCACAGGCGAAGTGATGGCTATTGACCGCACCCTGGAAGGGGCCTTGCTGAAAGCGGTCCGTTCCCTGGAATGCGGCTTGCAGGGCTTTGCCGTGAAGGCGGCGGGCACATGGACGGAGGTTGAACTGGAAAACAAGCTCTCGTACCCCGACGACGAGCGGTTGTTCGCGGTGGCCGAAGCCTTCCGCCGCCACTGGACTGTAGCGGAGATCTATGGCCGGACGAAAATCGACCCGTTTTTCCTGGAAAAGATCAGGAATATAGTGCTCCTGGAACGAGAGATCGAGGCGGGGGGAATGCGGGCGGACCTGGTCAGAAAAGCGAAAGCCCGCGGATTTTCCGACCTTCAGCTGGCCCGCCTTCTCCACAGCAGCGAAGACGAGGTCAGGAGATTTCGCCAGGAAAACGGGATAATCCCCGTCTATAAAATGGTCGACACCTGCGCCGCCGAGTTCGAAGCGGCCACCCCGTATTATTACTCCACTTACGAGGAAGAAAACGAAGCAAGGGTTAAGCCTGGGAAAAAGGTCATCGTGCTGGGGTCAGGGCCGATCAGGATAGGGCAGGGCATCGAGTTCGACTACTGTTCGGTTCACTCCCTGTGGGCCTTGAAAGAGGCTGGTTTTGAGGCAATCATCATTAACAACAACCCGGAGACGGTCAGCACCGATTTCGACATGGGCGACAGGCTGTATTTCGAACCGCTTGCCCTGGAAGACGTCCTTAATGTTGTAGAACTGGAAAAGCCGCTGGGCGTTGTCGTGCAGTTCGGCGGGCAGACCGCCGTCAACCTGGCCGCGCCGCTGGCCAGGCACGGTGTGAATATCCTGGGCACGTCCATTGAGGGGATTGACCTGGCTGAAGACCGGAAGCGGTGCGAAGCCTTGCTCGGCGAACTGGGCATTCCCCAGACTGAAGGAAGGACTGCCGCCAGGCCCCAGGAAGCGGTGGAAATTGCCGAATCGCTCGGGTTTCCGCTGGTCATGCGGCCGTCCTATGTCCTGGGCGGCAGGGCGATGGAAATCGTTCACACGATGGAAGAACTGCTCAGCTATAAAGAATGGCCGGAAAGCCTCGCCTCAGGGCATCCTGTCCTCATTGACAGGTACCTGCCCGGCATCGAAGTTGAAGTTGACGCCTTAAGCGACAAGGAGGACGTGCTGGTGGCCGGAATTATGGAACACATCGAAAGCGCGGGAGTGCATTCCGGCGACAGCATGGCCGTCTATCCGGCGCATACGCTGGCAACCGGCCTGAAAGAGACGATTGTCCGGTACACCCGGCAGATTGGCAGGGCTTTCCGTATTGCGGGGATATTCAATATCCAGTTCGTGGTATACCATGACCGGGTCTACGTGCTGGAAATCAACCCGCGAGCCTCGCGTACCGTTCCTTTCCTCAGCAAGGCTGCGGGGCTGCCCCTGGTCAGGGCGGGAACCGCCCTTATCCTGGGCAAAAGACTGGCTGATTTAAATTTGCGGGGAGGTTTATGGCCGGAACCTGACTTTTATACCGTCAAAGCTCCCGTGTTCTCTTTTGAAAAGCTGTCGAAGGTCGATACCTCCCTGGGACCGGAAATGAAGTCCACCGGCGAGGTGATGGGGTATGACTACACCCTGGGACGCGCGCTGTACAAGGCGCTCCTGGCCGTTTACGGGCGCGTGCCGCTGGGTGGAAACCTTCTTGTTTCCGCATCTGAAAAGGACAGCGAGAGAATAATACCACTGCTGCGAGACTTCAGCAGACTGGGCTACAGGATATTTGTCACCGGCGAGACCAGCCGTTTCTTGAAGGGGGCAGGATTTGAGATTAAACGCGTTGATCTGGGGAGCTTAAGCGGGGCGGCGGGCATCGAAGCCGCCAGGAACCTGATCAAAAGCGGGGAAGTGCAGCTGGTGATAGCTATTCCCAGGAAGGAACACGACCTGCTGGGCTTTGCCATCAGGCGCGCGGCGGTCGAGTACCGTATACCGTGCCTGACCACCATTGATACGGTGAAGGCTTTTCGAAATGTGCTGGAGTTCTTGGCGAGCCAGCCTTATCTGGAGGCAAGGGCCCTTCAGGACCTGCGAAAGTACGCCCCGCCCGTGCCGGAAGTGCCTGCCGTGTAACCCTCTTTTAAATTATTGAACGCGGAATAGAAACGATAAAAATGTATTACGGGGAGTGAGTTGTATTATGGATTTAAAAGGTCGTGATTTTATCAGCCTGGCTGACTTCAGCCGGCAAGAGATTTGGTATTTGCTGGAGCTGGCCCGCGATTTGAAGGACAAGCAAAAAAAGGGCATCCCGCACAGGCTCCTTGAGGGGAAAACCCTGGCCATGATCTTTCAAAAGGCCTCCACCCGCACCAGGGTTTCCTTTGAGGTGGCCATGTACCATCTGGGTGGACTGGCCATGTTTTTGAGCAAGAACGACCTGCAGATCGGCAGGGGAGAGCCCATCCAGGATACAGCCAGGGTACTGGCGCGCTACTGCGACGGGATACTGATCAGGACTTTCAGCCACCAGGAGGTCCTGGATTTGGCCAGGTATTCCGATGTCCCGGTCATCAACGGGCTGACCGACGATTTTCATCCCACCCAGGTCCTGGCGGACCTGCTCACCATCTGGGAACACAAGGGCGACCTGAACGGTTTGAAGCTTGCTTTTATCGGGGACGGGAACAACGTGGCCAACAGCCTGTTGACCGGCGGGGCCATCATGGGGATGGAAGTGGCGGTCGCCTCCCCGCCGGGTTTTGCTCCGGACCCGCGGGTGGTGGAGAAGGCCAGAACGCTGGCCGGCAGCACAGGTAAAATAAGCGTGGTTTGTGACCCCCAGGAAGCGGTAAAAGGGTCCCAGGTGTTGTATACTGATGTCTGGGCCAGTATGGGACAGGAGGAAGAAGCCGCTACGCGCCGGAAAGCCCTCGCCGGGTACCAGGTAAACCGGGAATTGTTAAAACTGGCCGGCGAAGACGCTGTGGTCATGCACTGCCTGCCGGCACACCGCGGGGAAGAGATCACCGACGAAGTGATGGAAGGCCCGCAGTCCGTTATTTTCGACGAGGCGGAAAACAGGCTTCACGCCCACAAGGCCATTTTGGCGGCCTTGCTGGGTTAGCGAACATATCAATATTTCTGGGATTGGAGAGGAAAGAAATGAAGAAGATTGAAAAGGTTGTCCTGGCCTATTCGGGCGGATTGGACACCTCCATAATCATTCCCTGGCTGAAAGAGAATTACGGCTGCGAGGTCATTGCCATGTCCGCTGACCTGGGACAGGGCGAAGACCTGGAACCGTTGAGACAAAAGGCGATCAGGACGGGAGCCAGCAAGATTTATATCGAAGACGTGAAGGAAGAGTTTGTGACCGGTTACATTTTTCCAACCCTGAAGGCGGGGGCGGTGTACGAGGGCAAGTATTTGCTCGGCACTTCTTTCGCCCGCCCGCTCATCGCCAAGAAGCTGGTGGAAGTCGCCTTGAAAGAGGGCGCCCAGGCGGTGGCCCACGGAGCAACGGGAAAAGGAAACGACCAGGTGCGCTTTGAGCTGGCGGTTAAGGCCCTTGCTCCCGACCTGAAGATAATCGCGCCCTGGCGCGAGTGGAATATCAGGTCAAGGGAGCAGGCAGTGGATTATGCCGCGGCGCGCGGCATACCTGTGCCCGTGACCAAAGACCGGCCTTACAGCATGGACGGCAACTTATGGCACTTGAGCCACGAAGGCGCCGACCTGGAAGACCCCGGCAAGGAGCCGCCTGGAGATGTCCTGCTTGTCATTACCCCTCCTGAAAAGGCTCCTGACAAGCCGGAATACGTGGAAATCGAGTTTGAAAAAGGCGTGCCGGTGGCCATCAACGGTGAGAAATGCGGCCCGGTCCAGCTGATCGAAAAAGCCAACACCGCAGCGGCCAGGAACGGTGTGGGGATCGCCGACATCCTGGAAAACCGCTTGGTCGGCATGAAATCGAGGGGAGTCTATGAGACGCCGGGAGGCACAGTCCTTTATCTTGCCCACCAGGAACTGGAACTCCTCACCCTGGACAGGATCACGCTCCATTACAAGCAGTTGATTGCTCTCCGTTATGCTGAACTGGTTTACGACGGCGTCTGGTTCCACCCGCTGCGCGAGGCTCTCGATGCCTTTGTCGACGTGACCCAGCAGACGGTTACAGGGAAAGTGCGGATGAAGCTGTACAAGGGCAACTGCACGCCTGCCGGCGCCGAATCGCCCTATTCATTATATAACGAGGCCTTTGCCACCTTCGGCGAAGACAAGGTATACAACCAGAAAGACGCGGAAGGGTTCATCAATCTTTTCGGCCTGCCGCTCAAAGTGCGGGCCCTGATGAAGAAGAAGGCGGGATTGGTTTAATAGGATAATAGGCGGCCGGCTGGCGACAGCCGGCCTGGCAGGGGGTGACGATTGTGAAAAAACTGTGGGGCGGCCGCTTCCAGAAAAACACCGACGCGCTGGCGGAGGATTTTCATTCTTCCATCAGCTTTGACCGGCGCTTGTACCGTCATGACATACGCGGCAGCATCGCGCACGCCAGGATGCTGGGGGAGGAAGGCATTATCACCCGCCGGGAAGCGGCGCAGATCATAGCGGGACTTGAGGAGATCCTGCAGGAGATCGAGGACGGCAAAATACAGTTCTCACAGGAAGCCGAAGACATCCACATGCACATTGAAGCGGTTTTGACGGAAAAAATCGGGCCGGCGGGCAAAAAACTGCACACCGGCAGGAGCCGGAACGACCAGGTGGCCCTTGATACCAGGCTTTTTGTCAGGGAAGAGATTGAAAAAACCAGGCTCTTGCTCCTTGACCTGGTGGACGTCCTGGTCGGGCTGGCCGGCGAACATGCGGAGACCATCATGCCAGGTTTTACCCACCTGCAGATTGCCCAGCCGGTGACCCTGGGCCACCACCTGCTCGCCTACACGGAAATGTTCAAACGCGATTACGGGCGGCTGGAGGACTGCCGCCGGCGGGCGGACGTCATGCCCCTGGGTTCGGGCGCCCTGGCCGGGACCACGTTTCCCCTGAATAGGGAAAAAGTCGCGCGGGAACTGGGGTTTTCCAGGGTTTCAGAAAACAGCATGGACAGCGTTTCCGACCGGGACTATATTATTGAGTTCCTGGCGGCGCTTTCGCTGGTGATGATGCACTTATCGCGCCTGGCCGAGGAGATTATCCTTTGGGCTAGCCAGGGCTTCGCCTTTGTGGAACTGGACGACGCGTACAGCACGGGTTCGTCTATCATGCCGCAGAAGAAAAACCCCGACGTAGCCGAACTCGTCAGGGGAAAAACGGGCCGTGTTTACGGCGATTTGCTGGCCTTGCTGGCGGTTATGAAGGGGCTGCCCCTGGCCTACAACAAAGACATGCAGGAAGACAAGGAAGCCCTTTTTGACGGCGTCGACACCGTGCAAAAATGCCTGCTGGTTTTTGCGCCGATGCTGGCCACAGCCGTTTTCAGGAAAGAAGAGATGTACAAGGCCGCCGGGAAAGGTTTTTCCAACGCGACTGACCTGGCCGATTACCTGGTAAGAAAAGGGATGAGCTTCCGCGACGCCCATCGCCTCGCCGGGAGCCTGGTCAGCTACTGCGTTTCCTGCGGCAAGGTCCTGGAAGAGCTGACGCTGGAGGAAATGAAAAAGGCCGGCCGGGATACAGGAATGGAACTTGCGGACCGCATCGACAGCGATGTTTACGAAGCCCTCAGGCTTGAGAACGTGGTGGGGCGTCGGCTCACCCATGGGGGCACCGCGCCGGTCCGGGTCAGGGAAGCGGTTGAGCGGGCCAGAAGGTGGTTGGAAGAAAAAAGAGCTGAGTGACAAAACCTCAGCTTTTTTCTTTCAATAGAGGGGTCATCAGTTTACTTTTATGCGGGAATATAATATAATAAAAACCAAGAAACCAAGCGAGTAAAGAGATAAGTATATTTTGGTATGGAGATGCATATAATATGTCTACGGCACTGCCTAAAAAGGGTTTGATAGATATGGAATCTCGGGTAATCAGGATATCATCCAAAAAGCAAATAACTATACCCCAGGCGTTTTATGAAAAGCTTGGCCTAGGCCGGGAGGCAGAATGCATCCTAAAGGGCGATGAGTTAATTATTAGGCGGCTTGATAAAGCTAGTGATGACTATTCTGACCTGATATTGCAAGACTTGGTTAACCAGGGTTACACAGGTGAAGAACTTGTGGAGCAATTCCGGAAGATGAAAGCCGGAATAAGATTAGCAGCTCAAAGGATGATAGATGATGCCGTCGCTATCGCTAAAAAAGATACTCGTGATAGGGAGTCGGTCCATAAAGAAATTTTTTCTGACGTGGAGTAGTTGATATGCTACCCGTGCAATATTTGCCACAGGCCGAAAAATACTTCAAGAAGATCCGTGATCCCAAGCTTAAACGACGGTTTAAAGAGGCCATTGATGAGATAAGGGCAAACCCGGAAGCAGGAAAGATTAAAAAATATGACTTAGCCGGTATCATGGGTTATGACGTATACTACAATAACACCAATTATGAAATAGCCTACAAGGTCGTTGAAATTGATGGAGAAACAATATTAATCATCCTGGCTGGAACCAGGGAAAACTTTTACGATGAGTTAAAAAAATACTTGAAAAGCCAAAGATGAGACTATTATTACAGAAAGACCGCCACATTATATTATGTTATATTATGCTATAGATTTATTAAGCACAGTAGCTGGAAGAAAAAAGAGCTGAGTGACAAAACCTCAGCTTTTTTCTTTCCTTTTGCTGAAAAACTCGTAAAATCCCATGATAACCAAAAACAAGCCGAATGTCTTTCTCAAAAGTCCCGCCTCGAACCTGTTGGCCAGGGTGGCGCCGAGCACGGCGCCTGCCAGCGTGCCCACGGTGAGAAAGGCGGCCAGCTTCACGTTTATGTTGTTCTGCCTGTAATGGGTGACGACGGCCACCAGCGCCGTGGGGATGAACGAGGCCAGGCAGACTCCCTGGGCCGTGTGCTGGTCGATATTCATCAAAATGACCAGGGCCGGAACCAGCAGGGTACCGCCGCCGATGGCCATCCCGCTCAAGATGCCTGTAAAAAGGCCTATTATATACACCATCATCAAAAAATCATCCTGATTCCCGCCAAAAACATAAAAATCCCGAAAATCTGCTTCAGGCGAGGGGCGGGAATTGTCTCCATCAGCCTGGCGCCAAGATAGCCCCCGGCCATCCCGCTTAAGGCTATTTTCAGAGCCAGTCCCCAGTCGAGGTGCTGGCTGGTCTGGTAAATAAAAGCGCTGACGGCTGCCGTCGGCAGGATAATGGCCAGAGAAGTCCCGTGCGCGATATGCTGTTTTTCCCCCAGGAGCAATATCATTGACGGTATGAGAATGGTACCGCCGCCTATTCCGATAAACCCGTTGACAAACCCGGCAATGAACCCGATTAATCCCAGCCGGCAGCCTGCCTGCAGCGAAAGCCGTATCAAACAAAAAACCTCCTTGCCGCATTTAGTTTTTGCCGGAAGAAGGGATTTAATACCGGCCTGAGAGGCGGCTGGCCGGCGGTCGCTGGCAGCTGGCGGCGCTGGTGGGTGTTAAAAGAGACTGGATGTTAATGTTGAAAGACTGTGAGTAAAAGAATGAGCAATATGCCAAGCAAAAACCCGGTGCGGGCAAAGCTGGGGTGCCACCGGTACGCTTCAGGGATCAACTCGTTTTTTACAATGAAGGCCATTGCTCCGCCGGCCAGGGCCAGCAGCAGGCAGATGAACCTCCCGGAAATGGATACAAGCAAAAGTCCGAGGCAGGAGCCCAGGGGGGTGAAAAGGCTTATGGCAAGGCAGGTCAGGATTATACCCCGCTTCGACATCCCGCCCATATTGAGGGGCGCTGCAGTGGCCATGCCCTCAGGGATGTTGTGCAGACCTATGGACAGGGCAATAAGAATTCCCAGGCTTTCTTTGGCCGAATAACCGACAGCGATGGCGATCCCCTCGGGCAGGTCGTGAAGCGCGATCCCCACGGCGATGAGATAGCCCATTTTTAAAAACCGGCCCTGCAGGCCAAGAGGTCCGGCGTTTTGTAAACCGGGAAGCAGAGATATGACCAGGTCGAGTCCCAGCATAAACAGCAGCCCGAGAAGAAAGCCGCTCCAGGCGGTGAGCATGCTGCCGTAGTCAAGCGCTGAAGGGATGAGGTCAAAAACCACAACCGCTGTCATCACCCCGCCGGCAAACCCCAGAAGAACCGCCAGGACTCGTTCGCCCGGCCGCCCGAGGGCGACCACCGCCAGCGCTCCCAGCACGGTAGCCAGGCCTGCCAGCGTGCTTTGCCAGATCACTTCATAAGCCATTGCTTCTTCTCCCTGGAACCATCTCGTTTAATAACAAGATAGTAGGAGACGGCCTTAATTATTACAGCAAGTTGATTCTATTTTATTCGCCATTCCTTTTTCATCTACCCTCAAGGACAGGTTTGGATTTACAATATAATTAAGAAATGCTTCATAAGGCAAACAAAGCTCTTGCAAATATGACATAAAGCAGATGCAACCTTAAGCCTGGGTTTGGTGTATAGAACGGTGTGAGAAGATAAAGGGGTTTTCAAATGTGGCCGATATAAATCTGAGCCTGATCCGCCGCTGTAAGCGGCGTGACAGGGAAGCCTTCTCCCTGCTGCTGTCCAGGTACGAAGGCGACCTGTTCCGGTTGTGTTGCAAGTACCTGGGAAACAAAGAAGATGCCCTGGACGCCGTGCAGGACATTTTTATTAAGGTTTTCAAAAACATCGGCTCCTTTGATGAAAGCCGCGAATTTTTGCCCTGGTTGAAAAGGATAGCGGTTAATACCTGTTTGAATTACCGCCGGGACAAAGGAAAGAAACAGCACCTGTCGTTGGATTATGAGAATGAAAAGGGCTGGTCGATTGTCCAGAGTATTTCTGCGGCGGAAAATGTGGAAGAACAGGTTGCTGGTTTAACCGCGCAGGCGGCAATCCGGGAAGGACTGGCGCTTTTGCCCCCAGGTCCAAGAATGGTCCTAACGCTGCATTACCTGGAAGGGTTTTCTTACCAGGAGATGGCCGAAATCCTCAACCAGCCGCTGGGGACGGTAAAAAACAGCCTTTTCCGGGCTCGCGGCCTGCTGAAATCGGTTCTTCTCAGGAAAGGTTTGCTGGAGGTATAGGCATGTGCAAGGTTAGTACGGAAATTTTAAACGAATATATCGACGGGACGATTGATCCCCTGGAAAGGGTAGTCTTGGAAGAACACCTCAAGTCGTGCCCGCAGTGCCGCGGGGAATTAAACCGCCTGAAAATAGTCGATTGGGAGATGAGGCGGTTTTTCAACGAAGACCATGAAATTCCGCCTGAGCTTCCTTTGCTCACAGCCGTGGTTTTGCAAGCGTGTTTTAAGAGCGAAGCGGAAGAAGCGGAAAACAAAGGGTTTTCATTCAAAGACGCGGTGGAACTTCAGGTGCGCAATTTTCGAAATTCCTTCAAGTTTCTCAGCCTCCTGCCCGGCATAAACCGGCCCGAAAAGGCTTCCTTACCGCCAAGAAAAAAGAAATCCGTGCTGCGCAGGATTATCGGCTTATGAGATTCAGGTGATAATATGACTGGCTTATCGATTGTTGTTTTGTTTTTCGGCTCCCTTATTGTTATTCTGTTGCTGGCGCTCATTGCGCCAGTTCATTGCGTGTTTTACGGCACCTGGCGGGAAAAGGCGGCCGGGAGGCTGGCTGTCCGGATCGGCCCTGCTGAGATGGAAGCGACCTGGACGGGAGATTCCGGCAGCCGCATTACTGCCAGGGTAATCGGGCTTCGAGTGGTTGACAGAGAAGTCACCGGCAGTAAAAAGGAAAAGGAGACGACCCGGGAAAAGAAAAGAGATGGTTTTTCGCCGGCTGATTCGCTGGTCTTCATGGACCGGCAGTTTATTCGCTCACTGGCGGAGACGATGGTCAGGATTATTAAGTCAGCCGCGCCGCGCGTATTGGAAACGAAAGGGTTCCTGGGGTTTGGAGACCCTTATTATACAGGGCTTTTTGCTGCTGTAAGAAGCGTTGTTCCCGGGATTGGCATAGAACCGGACTTTACGCGGGAGGTGCATGACATTTCCGCCAAGCTGGAGGGAAGAATAATTCTGATTGTCCTGCTGTTTCACGCGGGGAGATTTATCATTTCCAAGGAAGCCAGGCCGGTTTTGAAAAAAATGCTCCGGCGAAAAAAGGCTCAAAAGTTTGCAACCGGCACCGGCTCTCCGGTGTATAGATAGGTGCATGAATAAACGAAAAATAATATAGAAAGAAGGAGGCGTGAAGTATGGATTATAAAGAGAACCTGGAGACGCTTTTTGAAAAACTGGAGAGGTTTTTCCGGACAGAAACGGTGGTTGGAAAACCGTTGACTGTAGGCGATGTCACTCTCGTTCCCATCATTGAGGTGACCTTCGGCCTGGGGACAGGCGGCGGTTCCGGCAAAGACTCCAAGGGCAACGACGGGACAGGCGGCGGCGCCGGCGTGGGTGGAAAAATAGCTCCCAACAGCGTGCTGGTGATCAAAGGGGATGAGGTCACTTTAATGGCCCTGAAAGACAAGGGTTCGCTGGAAAGAATAATCGACATGGTCCCCGAAATCATCAGCAAAGTCAAGGCGGACAAGGAAGAATAGCCCCATATGCCAGCCCAAATGGCTAGCGTAATATTAATCTTGGCTCTATTTGAAAATGGCTTATAATAAACACTGTAGCAATTAAGCCTTCAGGAAACGTGAATCCTGGAGGGCGAGGCCATGCGAACCGTTTTCTATTCTCCCAGCCAAAGCGCAGAAGACAGGCAGTCGGGTGTTGATAAACACCGCGTGCCTGTTTTTGTTTTTGCCACATACTTGCAAGGAGGCAGGCCATCGGTCACGGATTGTTTTTAACCCGTGTTTCAAATATAATTTTTTGTATGATGGATAAAATCAGGTATATGATGAAGACTGAGGGACGGCCATGGCAAAGGGGAAGCTGGTTGCGCCGGTGCTGAAATGGGCCGGCGGAAAGAGGCAGGTATTAAAACACATCAAAAAGTACGTTCCAAAATCCTTTTCTGTTTATTATGAACCTTTCCTGGGCGGCGGCGCCCTGTTATTTGAACTGCAGCCCCAGGAAGCGGTGGTCAATGACATCAACGGCGAATTGATAAATATTTACAGGGTTATAAAGGACAGTGTCGGGGAATTGATCGAAGACCTTAAGCGGCACCGGAACGGAGAGGAATACTTTTACCGGCTCAGGGAACAGGACCGTGACCGGGAACAGTATGAAAGATTGACCGCCGTCCAGAAAGCATCGAGGATAATTTACCTCAACAAGACATGCTACAACGGGCTGTTCAGGGTCAACAAAGCCGGAGAATTCAACACGCCCTTTGGGGGCTACACGCATCCCAATATCGTCAATGAAGCCGTCTTAAGGGCGGTGAGCGATTATTTCAACAAGGCCAGGATCACCTTTACCAGCTTGGATTTTGAAGACGCGTTAAAGGATGTGAAAAGCGGCGCCTTTGTGTACCTTGATCCTCCGTACGACCCGGTTTCGGATACCGCAAGCTTCACAGGATACGATAAGGGCGGGTTCGACCGGTACGAGCAAAAGAGGCTGAAAAAAACGTGCGACCGGCTCAATGAAAAAGGCGTAAAGTTCATCCTTTCCAATTCGGCCACCGGCTTTATCAAGGACCTTTACAAAAACTACAAAATCATCGTGATAAACGCGAAAAGGCCGGTCAATTCCCGCGCTGATAAACGCGGTGAAATTGACGAGGTGCTGGTGATGAATTATTGAAAAAGAAAGAAAACAAGCCTCTCTTTGATACCTATTTATGGAAATAGAAATTGACTATTCTTTCAAATCTTGACGGCCATGAGACAAAAGAAATGGAATATATGTCCCTGGCTTCATCGACTGGTTGAGTGGCCTGAAACTTTTAGCTTTTCACGGCCGGTTTTTCCGTGTCGTTTATTCTTTCTCTTCATTCCGGTTTTTATATACTATGGCGGGGCTAGATAATCCCCGGTAGCAGTGAATATGAGCTTTGACGAAAGTTGTATATCCCATTAGTTCATGGATATGGCCACCGGCAATAGCAATTGCAGGTCCTGTTATTCCAACGAAATTGTGAACGTGTCCTAAATCTTGAGATGTTGTGCCTGTATAATAGTGGACATGTTGATCTAATCCGCCCGGATCAGCAGATGTTGCTCCACGCATGCAGTGAGTATGGGCTAATTCCAAGGAAGTTCGAGTATCATAATCATGAAAATGGGCTGGTTCCATTTCAGCCATAAAAAAGCACCCCCCTTTCTTGACGTTATATAATATGCGAGTAATTAGGAAGAGTACAAAGTTTCGAGGATAAAATTATAACAGGGGAGTAATTAGCTGTTGCAGATAATATTTAGCCCTCAATAGATTTTAGGGCATACATCCCTGGAGATGGTAAGGAGATATTTTGATTTGGCTTCAGCTTATACCTTGGATAAGCATAAGATGTATTCGCTTTTGGATAATTTGCAAAAAAGGGAATGATTTAAATATTATGTAGTGAAATATGGTCTAAAATGGTAAAATAAAGTATGAAAGAGCATAAAAAGCTATAACTTATATGTTGTTTTTTTATTTATATGTATTGTCATTATAACTTATGGGTAATATAATATTAGTGAGGTCTACTAATGGAAAACATCAAAAACATTGTATATCCAGAAGAATTCCGCAGCGGATATATTAAGGAACATTGGGACTATAAAAAAGACCTCGAAGACATTTTAGAAAAAAGTGGTTTAATAAATAGTTTTAGTGGAGTATATAAACAGAGGTTGAAATGGCTGGAAGAAAACAAAGAAGACAGTATAAAAAGGAATAAATGGTTTGAGAAGCTTAAACGAGCTCCTGACCTATATTCAATGAAATTCGAAAGAACTGCTAAAAATATTAGGATTCTTTATGCTTTTGTTTCTTATGGTAAAGAAATAAAAGCCGTATTATTATACCCTTTTGAAGAAAAAGAAGATACAAAAAGGGGACAGAAAAGTTATTCTTGTGCTATAGAAATTGCTCAAAGAAGACTAAAGGAGGTTAAAGGATGATTGATTTTAATAACTTGCCCGATGCATGGGCTACGGTAGAAACAATATTTAGCGGGAAAGAGAATAGTGATAGTTTATATGATATTTATTATCAGATATCATCTGCAATTTTTAGATATCGGGAAAAATATAATATGTCACAAAAACAATTAGCAGAAAAGCTTGGGGTTACTCAAGCGATGGTGTCAAAACTTGAAAGCGGAGATTATAATTATACGATTGAGCAGCTTTGGAAAGTAGCAACAAAGCTCAATTTTGATCTTGCTATTAAATTTGCAGAGAAAGAGGAAGACTCATTAATGACAGTATTTAACAATGATCAGGGTCCTACTATTGATAATGAACCTGTTTTTTCGGTGGCAGCATGAATACAAAAGAGATAAGCGCTGATTTTCAATTTCTTGGAAATAGGGTCTGTAAGTTCAAACTGGAAACATTCCCTATTAATGTTAGGGAAAAAGCTGAAGTTAATTTTGAGATTGATTACAAAATTGGGGATATAAGTGAGGAAAATAATACACTAATCGGACGTATTGTATTAAAGGAACAAATAAAAGCAACAGTAAAGAAAAAGACGCTATATAAGTGCCAGGTTGAAGTAGAAGGAGTATTTGCCGGAAACCCTGAGGTTCTAAATCGTGAAAAATTTAAAAAAATGGTAGAGCTTAATGGGTTGGTGACCCTTTTTCATATTTTAAGAGCATATTTAATAGGTGTGTCTGCACAATCTGGTATTAATCCCCCCATTAAGACGCCCATGATAAATGTAATGAAGATTATTGAAGCAAAAAGTAGTATGGTTTCGCCACAAAAAGGAGAAAGTTAGTTAATAATCAATAGAAGATAATAGAAAAATGAGCCAAGATGATTCATTTTTTGAGCAGATTCTGGCACTTCATGAGTTCGTACCAACCGACGATAATCAGTTCTTTTATACCCGGGAAGGCCGGGTGGCACAACGACGTTTCATCTTCTCATTTGACGTTTCCCGTTTTTTTGAGGATATTGCTTCACGGGAGCAACGGATTGCGAAAGTTATGGCTTGGATTGCTGAGCAAAATGCCAAACTAGCTTTAGCCAAGAAATCACGCCAAAAGGAATTGCTGGAACGCGATGTACATAAAATGCTATCCAAACACAAACTCAAGTCATTGGTGAACGTAACTATTACACCCATTGAGGTAGAAGTGAGCAAAATAGACGGCTCAATTCGAATAGTCCATTCGTTTCAGTTATCGGCGGAAATTGATAAAACTAGGGAAAGAAAAATCCGACGATTAGATGGTATGACTTGTTTTATTACCAACGATTTAACGATTCCTCAAGCCCAGATCATTCAGAAATACAGAGAGAAAAACAAAATAGAAGAGGCATTTCGGGAAATGAAGTCCCAGTTGTCCTTAAGGCCGATTCATTTAACTCGTCCCGAACGGGTCAAGGCCCATGTCACCATTTGCATTTTAGCTTATCTACTACTAAATACGATGGAGATAATTCTCAAGAGGACTGGACATTCAATATCCCCTATCGACGTTTTGAAAAAAGTGCAAACCTGCCAGTTAAATCGAGTAGGCATTAAAGGCTCAACCAGTTATTCTCTAACCGTAACACAAATGACGGAGCAACAAGTAGAGTGGACAAAACTGTTTCAATGTGAATACCTGTTGAATCCAAAGGTTATAAAACAGATAACAAAATTCCTGGAAAATGCGCTGTAGTGACAAAATCAATATTGTTCTATGGCTCAATACCTTGCTACATCTAATGTTGGAAATTTTTTACGCCAAACTTGGGTTCTAAGGAAAATGAACAGCTAAACGTGAAGAGCCGGTACCCCAGGGTAACCGACTCTTTTCTTTGCCGCAAGCCATTTGATGAAAGGACGGACTGATAGACTGACGGACGTAGTCCAAATTAATCTGCTTATTCCAGTCCAGAATAAAGAGATTGCTAACAGTATCTTTCTGAGGATGCAACAAGAATTCCACGGAAAAAGGAAGTACGCAAAAAAGTAAAAGGGATGAGCAAAAAAGCAGTACAGGTATTGTTATCAGTTCCGGATTTATCCACAAAAGCAGGGCGAAGGGATCTAGCACTTATGATTATCATATACAGCACTGCCGCCAGAATGGATGAAATCCTGTCTTTAAAAACAGAACAACTGCATTTGGATGCGGAAAAGCCGAATGTCACCATCATTGGAAAGGGAAGCAAAATAAGAACCCTGCATCTTCTACCTAAGGCAGTTGCACATTTAAAGAAATACCTGAAAGAATTTCATGGTGATACTCCAAATCCGGAAGCTTATGTTTTTTATTCAAGGAATACCGGGTCACATGGAAAGATGAGTCAGACTGCAGTAAACAAGCAACTGAAAAAACATGCCAGAGCCGCACATGAAATGTGTGATGAAGTGCGACGGGATCTTCATGCTCATCAGCTGAGGCATGCCAAGGCCTCCCACTGGTTGGAAGACGGCATGAATATCGTACAGATTTCATTTCTGTGTAAGCGTCAAACCGTACCCACCTGGTTGGATTCCCGAGAATATAAGATAATCTTCCTCAGAACACGAAATGAGGAGGATTTTTTATGCCGAAAACAGAACTGCAAAAAGAATGGGAGATTAGGATTGCCGAATATCGAGCCAGCGGACAGACAGCAAAAGAATGGTGCGCAGCCCATAATGTAACGCCCAGGCAATTATGGTACTGGCTGCGGAAATTTAAGAACAAGGAAGATGCTTCCCCCGTTAAGCCGACCCGGTGGCTGCCGGTAGAAGTATGTGAGCAGGTATCCATGGAGCAAAGCAATGCCTTATTGGTTAAAGTGGGACAGGCTGGCATCGAGGTACGGCCCGGCTTTGATCCGGCCCTGCTCTCACAGGTCGTGCGCATACTGACAACGTTATGCTAAACGCAGGTGTTGAGCGGGTTTATCTCGCCTGCGGCGCCACCGATTTGCGCAAGTCCATTGACGGGCTGGCGGTACTCGTGAAGGAAGTATTCAAACTGGACCCGTTTTCCCCGTGTCTGTTTGTTTTTTGCAATCGCCAGCGCGACAAGCTCAAAATTCTCCAGTGGGACCACAATGGTTTTTGGCTCCATTATCGCCGGCTGGAGCGAGGAAAATTTCCTTGGCCGATGGAAACCGGTTCGAATACTGTGACGATTAGCCCCCGGCAGTTGCGCTGGTTGCTCGACGGTCTCTCCTTAAAGCAGCCCCAAGCGCATCCTGAGGTGAAAGCACGCATCATCTTGTAAAGGACAATATTTTTTTAGTCCCGTGGTTCATTTTGGAGGAAATGGCTGTAATTTGTCGAATAGCTAAAATATGAACAGCACATCGAATGTTGCCGCAATGACCATAGAAGAACTGCAAAAGCGCTGTGTTCAACTGGAACGGGAAAATGCTGAACTGACCGCGAAGCTGAACTGGTTTATGGAGCAGTTTCGCTTAATTAAACACCGGCAGTTTGGTGTTTCCAGCGAACGGATCGAACAGCAGCAGCTTTTTCTTTTTAATGAGGCGGAAGCGGAAGCCCGCCCGGTTCCGGTTGAGCCGACAGTGGAAACGATCACTTACCGGCGCCGCAAACAACGCGGCCACCGTGAGACAGTGCTTGAAAAGGTGCCGGTTGAAACGATCGAGTACCGCCTGCCGGTCGAAGAGCAGGTTTGCTCGTGCTGCGGCGGTCCTTTGCATGAAATGAGCACCGAGGTAAGGCAAGAACTTAAGGTTATTCCGGCCCAGGTGAAAGTGGTCAGGCATGTACGTTACGTTTATGCCTGCCGCCGTTGCGAGCGTGAGGATATAACAACGCCTATTGTCACGGCGCCGATGCCGGCTCCTGTGCTTCCCGGAAGTCTGGTGTCTCCTTCTCTTATGGCTTACATCATGAACCAAAAATATACAGAAGGATTGCCGCTGTACCGCCAGGAACAGCAATTTGCCAGTTTTGGCATCGAGTTGTCACGTCAGACGCTCGCCAACTGGGTGCTTTACGGGGCAAACAACTGGTTGGCTCCGGTTTACGACCGCTTGCATGAACATCTGCTCAAGAGGGATATCCTGCATGCCGACGAAACGACCCTGCAGGTCTTGCGCGAACCGGGCCGAGCCGCTGAAACGCAGTCATACTGCTGGCTTTATCGTACCGGGCGGGATGGGCCACCAATCATTCTTTACGAATACCAGACCACCCGGGCCAGTAAACACCCCCGCCGGTTTCTGTCAGGCTTCAAAGGCTATTTGCATGTTGACGGTTATGCCGGTTACAATGATCTGCCTGATATAACCCTGGTTGGCTGTTGGGCCCATGCCCGGCGCAAATTTGATGAGGCGCTGAAGGCCCTGCCGGATTCAAAACGCTCGGCAGGCGTGGCCGCCAAAGAGGGGCTGGAATTCTGCAATCGCCTCTTTGCCATTGAGCGCGACATAAAAGACGCTGCTCCGGATGAACGTTATAAAATCCGCCTGGTGCGCAGCCGACCCGTGCTGGATGCTTTTTTGGCATGGCTTAAAAGCCAAAAACCGCAAGTGCTTCCTAAAAGCTCCTTTGGTCAGGCAATCAAGTATTGCCTGAGCCAGTGGAACAAGCTCGAAGCCTTTTTGCAAGATGGGCGCTTGGAACTCGATAATAACCGCAGTGAACGCTCCATCAAGCCCTTTGTCATTGGTCGCAAGAATTGGCTCTTTGCCAACACTCCCCGCGGAGCACAGGCCAGCGCCATTACATACAGCATTATAGAAACGGCTAAAGAGAATAGTCTGAGTCCCTTCCACTATCTTTGCTATCTTTTTGAGAAGCTTCCCAATATGGATATCAAAGACAAGAATGCCTTGGATAAGCTGCTCCCCTGGTCCGATTCTTTACCCCCTGTATGCCGGCTCATTAAATAAGCCTGTCTGAGTCCCCCGCCATATTGTCTAGGTGGGGGTTATTTTACGCTTACCGCAATACCACGGTGAAAGTCCGCCGAGAGACTGAGGTTGCCATACGTGCTGAATTTAACAATTCTGATCACAAAGTGCAGGCATAATGGCTCGGATGCCAAAACAGGGGACATATCAACGCCTGATGAGTTGGCTTGGTATGTGATACGCCTTCCAAAGAGGAAACGCTAAGAGTCTTTTTCGACGGTACCTTTATTGAAAGACAAAAAAGCAAAATGCTGTGTATGTGTTTATATGTGTCATTTTTGTTAGCAGAAAAAATCACAAAAAAGAGGACAGATATCTTCACTATTCTTGCTATTATTCGATGTTTCGTATATAATACATTTGGAAATACATTCCTCCGAGGTGGCATAATGGAATATATCACAGCAAAAGAAGCTGCGGGAAAATGGGGTATATCACAACGTAGGGTGCAAGTGTTATGTGAGCAAGGACGGATACAGGGTGCGTTTCGTTTAGGGTGGGCTTGGGCCATACCTAAAGATGAAAATAAGCCTTCAGATGCTCGAAAAATGAAAACGAAAATAATACGTGTAAACGTCAATATCAAATGTACCAAAAACGCTAATATTTTTTGTACCACTTTGAGCCAATTTCTACCAATAAAATTCCCAGTAATTAATTTCCAAAAATGGTTTTTCGATTTTCTAGTCTGTAGCTTGGACCATCCAGGGTAAATATCTCACACTGGTGGGCCAGACGGTCGAGGATTGCGGCGGTTATCATACTGTCACCTATGAACTCACTCCATTCCTCGAAGCTTTTGTTACTGGTCAAGATGATAGATGTTTTTAGATACAGTAAATTCACTAATTCATATAGCTTGTTTGCGTCCTGTTTAGAGATGGGCAAGAAGCCCACCTCGTCCAGGATGACCAGATCACTGTTCTTTATGGCCTTGACCCTTCTTGCGGATCCTAAAGACTTCGGAAATCAGCCCCAGGGCCGCAAGAAGG
>JANLFJ010000030.1 GCA_024655825.1 Peptococcaceae bacterium
ATGCTTGATTTGCGATTAGAAAATCATAAAAATAGCTTACATCGCAAAAAGCTCAACCTCAGAATCAATTGACAGCAGCTTAATATTGTCATATAATATGTTTTGCGCAGTAAACAGGGGTGTAGCTCAATTGGTAGAGTAGCGGACTCCAAATCCGTTGGTTGCGGGTTCGATTCCTGCCGCCCCTGCCATAAGAAAACCAAGTCTTGCAAGGTTTGCGAGGCTTTTTTATTTTTCTTGATAAGTGTCTTTTAGAGGAATTGCCGACTATTTGCCGACTATTGCCCCGAAATGATACATTAAGCTACTATAAGATACGTTAAAAAATAAGACACTAGCGCGAGCGTCTCAACTGCGTTAATGCCTTACAATATCAGGGTGGCTCCTGCCATTGCCTTCTCCGAATCCGAGACCCCAATTCGGACGCAGAATACTTTCCCTGACTCAGCCTACCAGCAACATTGTCGGCTTCGCTCCGACGATTGGCTAACTCTAATTATGACTTGCCCGGGGCGGTGCTGTCAAGTAAAAATACTTAACACCTTTTTAACTTATCTATCGCCCGGACAAACTCTTTGTATCCGCTTCCCTTAAATACGGTAATAAGCTTAGAAAATTAGGATAGGGGGCGAAATTTAGCCGCCGACCCTCCTACACCACCGTACAAGCCGGCCTGGCATACGGCGGTTCGCCAGAATGAGCGTACTTCGAGTACCTTTGTGTCAGGCTTACCAAACCAAGGCTTGTAAGGTATTCATTGGTTAAGGTGCGACTTAAGATAGGGCTATTGGAGATTCTCCAGTAGCCTTTTCTTGTGTTGGCGTATTCCCATGCTTTACGGTTATCTATTCCGAGTCTTACGAGATTATCATGTCTCGTTTTGATTTTCCGCCACTGTTGTTAAACAGCAAAATATAAGAGTAATAGATGGCTGATTTTAGTCAAAATAAATGATTATGATTAAGGCTGACTGGATAGAATATCGTGACGGAGAAAAGTCACGATATTCTGTTATTATGGGGGGGAAAAGAAGAGAAAACGCTCGTGGTTTGGGTCCCCGCGTCTTCTCTTCTCGTAGAAAATGGTTAAAATGCACCATTTCCAAATAACGATACAAGAATATTCTAACCGGGGAAAGGAAAATTTATTCCCTGATATTTACAGATGTCCTAATCCAAGCTGTCGATATGAAGGAAGACTACATCGGCATGGTTTTTACACAAGAAACGGATTAGGGTTATCCGCATCATATATTGTGGTAATTCAGCGCTATTACTGTCCTGTCTGCAAAAACCCCCTTTATAGAAGGCCGCCGGTTACGATATAATTCAGCCATTATTTTAACTTTAACTTACTACAATTAATTTGCGTCTAATTAGCCTTTATTTCTGCCACTTTTCCCTTGAAAATGCTGCTCATCTTCTCTGCTGATTCTTAGCTCGATAAAAGAGATAAGCAGCCGATTAAGGCTGCTATAAGAATTTAGTTGACGCCTAGTTTTTCTTTTAGTGCGTCCTGAAGCACTTTAGATAGACTAATTCCAGCTTCAGCAGCTTTGGAATCCATCCAACTAGGTATACTAACAGTACGACGCACTGCACGATTATCGCGTATCTCAGCACGAATGAGACTTGCAAATTGGCCGTCGGCAGTAATTATATTCTTAATATCACTCGGTGCTGGAATTTGTTCGTTTTCATCCAGTAAATATTCAATCCATTGAGTTAGTGCTTTTTGAGCCATATACATAGCGTTAGCCAATGATTTACCTTCGCTGATACAACCGGGTAAATCCGGAAAGGTAATTGTATAACTGCCATCGCTGTTGTGTTCGAAGATGGCTGGATAAATGTAATCCATAAGAGCATCTCCTTTCTGTAGTAAATTATTATTTTTATATTATGATCCCCTTGTGGGGCAGAGTCTATTTCAACCCCGCGTTCTTGAAGATTTGTCTTGCAGTGTTTTCGTTTATCTCTCTGTGCCTTGGGACTTGCACGGCTCTTTTATTTGGAGCTTTGTAGATTGTATGGTCTCCATCGTCCCGTATTTCTCTAAAGCCGTTTGATTCGAGCATCCTTACCAAGTCCCGGCGTTTCATCGTTTTCTTACCTCCTCTCTACTTTTTTATTATATTACGTAAATTACGTAATGTAAACATAAATACAAAGAAGAATATTTGCGTAGTAAAAATAAAGACCGAGAGGCCCAAACCTTTTTGTAAAATGGTTTTAATACAATAGCTGGAAGCCTTAACCCGCTGCATATCAACACCATCCGTAACTGTTTTTATTTTAAAATTATTACCGTATAGTTACTCACAGTATTCGTTGATTATTATGTAACATGGTACACAAAAAAAGCAGGAGAGGAGTTACGAAAATGCGAGTAACTAAAGAACGCGAAAAGAAAGGCTGGAGTAAGGGCGAACTATCGCGGCGTAGTGGTGTGGGGCTAAGCGAAATCAGCCGCATAGAAGCTGGGAAACTGTTTCCTTACCCCGGCTGGCGCCGAAAAATTGCCGACGCCCTGGGCAAACCGGAGGAAGTCCTGTTCCCTGAATACTGCACAAAAAAGGAGGTGTAATGTAACTATGCCGCGCATGAGGACAATTGCTCAAGCCGTTGCGCAACTCAAGGAGCAGGACCCCGGCAGCTCCGTCTCAGAATAGCGGATTAGACAGATAATCAAAAGCGGTAAATTACCTTGTCACCGGGCCGGGAATAAATACCTCCTGGATATGGACAACTTAGAAGATTTTTTAAAAAATCCTCCCCCAGAAGCCGCACCAGCCGTTCCCGAGTTTGGCAAGCTACGCTCGGTTACGGTTAGGCGGTGATTACATGAATCAGCATCGTTTATATAGTTTGCTTAAAGGCTATCGCCTAACCCTGGAACTGATCGCGGAAGTTCAAACAATGGACCCCGAAGAAATGCGCCGGGGAGTTTTGGAATTCTTGACGATGCTTTATTACAACGGTGATCCAAATGGCCCTGGGTTAGCTGGCCGACCGTAAGTTGTGAGCCGGCTGAAAAACTTCCTCCTTATTGCATATATACCGCTCGTCATGGCTGTCCTGTGCCTCGACCATAAACTGCCGGGCGTGACGGTCCTGCGGTCCTGCGCTGGGTTAAATTTGCTCTTTTGCTCTTTTTGTTTATTGCCGCGTTTGTAATTGAAAAGCTTTTTCGCGAACAATACACTTTTCTTCTCGCTATGTTTTTTGCGGTTTCCGGAGATTTCTTCTTTACCATAAAACTTACTTTTTCTCCACCTGAAAACCTGCCTTTAATCCTTGGAACAGCCAATTTTCTTGCCGCTTACCTCTGCCTGATCGCAGCATTCCAAAAAAACCCCCGTTATGACCGCTGGGAGCTTTTTGCCCTCTGCCCTTATCTCATCACCTGCCCTTCGATTTTTCTGAAGTTCGGTGGCATAATTACCGGAGCCGCATTCTGGGGGAGTCTGGCATTCGTTTTTGTTCTCTGCTATATGGCCTGGAGATCGGCCTGTACAATCAAAGAAGGATACTACAGCCTGAAATCCTCCCTGCTGATGGCCTTATCGGGGCATCTTATGCTCATCAGCGACCTTGCCGTGGGAATAGCCGTGTTCGCTTACGGGGCAAAAGGCTTTTCTCCAGTGCTGGAAAACATCATCTGGGGCACCTTCCTTCCGGCCTGGGCCATCATCATGTGCCTGATCTGCGAAAAACACCTGCTGCGCCGCCAGTGCCGCCGTTAAAAAAACGGTTAACCAGTCACAAGCAAAAGGACCGACCATAACAAGATATGGGCCGGCCCTTTTTATAGTTTCACATTCTTTCTTTTCCGTTTCTGGTTTTACTTTTGGGTTTCCTGCTCGCGTTTCGCGTTTTCGATTATTTCTTTTGAAATTTGCTGGGGAACATCTTCATAGTGATCAAATTCCATAGTGAAACTGCCCCGCCCCTGGGTAATGGATTTCAGGTCGATGGCGTACCGGTACATCTCCGCAAGAGGAACCTGGGCTTTAACAACTTGCCACTTACCCTGCGGCTCCATTCCAAGTATGCGGCCGCGCTTGCCGTTCAAATCGCTGATGATGTCGCCCATGAACTGTTCGGGGACATGAACCTCAACGTTCATAATTGGCTCCATTAGGACGGGCTTGGCTTTTTCCACACCCTTTTTAAAGCACATATGGGCGGCAATCTTAAAAGACATTTCGGAAGAGTCAACCTCATGGTAGGAACCATCAAAAAGCGTCACCTTGATGTTTGTCATGGGATAGCCGGCCAGTATACCTTCGGCCATCGCTTCACGCACACCTTTTTCCACGGCCGGATGATAGTTCTTGGGCACAACTCCGCCAAAAATCGTCTCTTCAAATTGAAATTCCTGGTCGGGCAGCGGCTCGAAGCGCAGCTTAACGTGGCCGTACTGGCCATGCCCGCCGGACTGTTTTTTGTGTTTATATTCGAACTCGGCGCTCCCTCTGATTGTTTCACGGTATGGCACCTTCGGCGTCCGGGTGTTCACTTCGACGCCGAACTTGCGCTGCAGCCTCTCGATCGTGATGTCCAGGTGCTGCTCTCCCATCCCCGTAAGAAGGGTTTCTTTCGTCTCGGTGTTTTTTTCCAGTCGAAGAGTAGGGTCTTCTTCCACCAGCCTGTTAAGAGCAGTGCCGACTTTATCTTCATCGTTGCGCGACTTTGCTTCCACGGCAACTGAATATGTCGGAGCCGGGAATTTAACCCCTTCCAGCAATCCGGTCTTATCCTTTACGCCAAGCGTATCGCCTGTAGTGGTTTCCGAAAGCTTCGCAATGGCCACTATGTCTCCGGCTTGGGCCTCGGTCACTGTATCCTGGTTCTTGCCTCTCATTACCATCAACGAACCAAAACGCTCATCTTTTTCCTTATTGACATTATACACGGTGGAATCGCTTTTCAAAACGCCGCTGACCACCCGCACAAAACTGAGCTTGCCGACAAAGGGATCGGCCAGTGTTTTAAATACTACGGCCGCCAGCGGTTCGGAATTCAAATCCTCGCCTTCCGCTCCGACAGCGTCCAGCGGGGAGGGCATCAATTCAATAATCGCGTCCACAAGTGGCTGTATCCCGATATTTTTCAATGCCGACCCGCAAAAAACCGGAACAACCTTGGCCTGCATGACGCCTGCTCTTAAACCCCTGTGCATTTCCTCGTCGGTGAGAGGTTCCCCTTCCAGGTACTTCATAAGCAGTTCATCATCACCTTCAGCGGCTGTTTCCATCAAAGCCTCCCTGTACTTTTCCACCTCTCCCTGCATGTCTTCCGGCACTAGGATTTCCTTTATCTTGTTCCCTTCAAACTGGTAAGCTTTCTTTTTAAGAATATCCACAACCCCGGAAAAGCTGTCTTCATTTCCTATGGGCAGCATTAGCGGCGCAATGTGATGGCCGAAACGTTCTTTCAGGTTATCCACCACCCGGTTGTAGCTAGAATTCTCTCTGTCCAGTTTGTTTACAAAGATGATGCGGGGAAGCTTTGCTTCTTCCGCGGCATCCCAGTGAACTTCTGTCTGGACCTCTACTCCGGCCACCCCGTCGACAACCAGGATTATGCTGTCCACGGCCCTCAGCGCGCTTCTCACTTCACCAATGAAATCGGCGTATCCAGGGGTATCCAGAACGTTGATCTTGTGGTCCTTCCACTCGACGGGAGCGAGAGCAGTACTCACCGTAACCTTTCTTTTTATTTCCTCCGGAAGATAATCTGTTGTGGTGGTACCGTCATCAACTTTTCCCAGGCGCGTGGTATGGCCGGCATTATAAAGCATGGCCTCGGCAAGTGAGGTTTTGCCCGCGCCGCCGTGAGCCAGGATGCCCACATTTCTTATTTTACTGCTTGGGTAAACTCGCAATTATTAGCCCCTCCTTCAGGAAGATATTTTTGCAGCGGCTGTCTTCAATAAAAGCAGGCATGAAGATTATAAAACTATCTATTAATTATACCTCATAAATTAAAAAAATCCTCCTTTTTAATTATGACAAATTTAGCGGGATTTGACACCAATCGCCTTTATTGTCTTGAGATTTTTTTCTCGCTTTCAACATAGTAATTGTTAGGCAGATATTGAGGGGAGAAAGGCTTTGAGGAAACAATCATTCTTAAAGGGCGCCTTCATTCTCGTTTTGGCCAGTGTTATTGTTAAAGCCCTGGGTTTTTTATATCAAATCATAATAATCAGGTTAATCGGGACAGAAGGGATCGGCATTTTTAACATGGTCTATCCTCTTTATATCGCGGCGCTGGTTATTATAACTGCCGGCCTGCCGCTGGCCGTTGCCAAGTTCGTCTCGGAGGAAACTGCCCGCTCCAACTATCCTGCTGCCGAAAAAACCCTGGGCATGGCCGCAGTAGCCCTTTTACTGCTGGCTACCTGCGGCGCATTTCTTTTGATTATCTTTTCCCCGCGCTTAATCAGGGCACTATACACGGATACCCGTGTTGTCCCTTCGTTTCTGATCCTGGCCCCGTCGCTGGTTTTGGCAGCCCTTTCTTCGTCCGTCAGGAGCTTTTTTCAGGGAATGCAGGATATGAGGCCAACCGCCGCTGCGCAGCTGGTCGAGCAGGTAATACGCTTTGCCTTGGGCATTGCTCTCGTTCATTTCCTCTTTCCGTTTGGACTGACCTGGGCGACATTAGGTCTATCGCTCGCCATCCTCTGCAGCGAGATCGGCGGTTTTATTTATTTGTGGTACCATTTCCAAAAAAATTCCCATACGGGCAGGCTCCTTGCGCTGCCGTCGCCGCCGGCGCTTTTCAAACTGTTTTCCTTTGGCCTTCCGGTTACCGTCACCAGGACGGTTTCCACCATCATGACCGCCGTTGAAGCAGGTTTAATCCCACGCCAGCTAATGAAAGCGGGGTTTTCCGTCTCCCAGGCTACTTCTTTTTACGGGGAACTGACCGGGGTTGCTTTTACCCTCTTAATGATCCCCTCGACTCTCTCCTTCTCCCTCGCCACCTCAATACTCCCTGCGGTTTCTGAAGCGCAAAGCAAAAAACACAGCGAACTTTTGCAGCAGCGGGTTTCCGATGCTTTAGGGATCACCCTGCTTGCCGGCGTACCAAGCGCCTTAATCCTCTTTTACTGGGGACCGCACATGACCTCTCTGCTTTTTAATGCTCACCAGGCCGGTTTCCTGTTGCGTATCCTGGCCCTGGGCAGTATCTTTCTCTACCTGGCCCAGACATCTTCAGGCATCCTCCAGGGAATGGGGTCGGTTATGACCATCTTTTTCACAAGCCTTGCCAGTGGAGTGCTTCGCCTGTCTGGTATTTACTTCTTTGGAAGCCACCCGGTTCATGGTCTAACTGCTATTGCTTTCAGCTACGTAACCGGTTTTGTCGTTATTGCCTTCTTAAACCTGCTGGCCGTAAAACAAAAATCCGGGTTCTGTCTTGAACCGGTTTTCTACATGCGTTTGTTCCTGGCCAGCCTTGTTGTCGTTTTTCTGCTGAAATCAACTACCCCCCTGCTCGGGGAAAATGTTCTTGTTTTGATACTCCTCACCTTGCTTTGCGGGGCTGTTTTTTTTACCGTCCTTATCTTGTCCGGCGATAAATACAGCAGGATTATCCTGGGCCAACTGCTGAGATTAAAAAGAAATTAACCCGGCGTTTTTATCTCCAGCCGTTCAAAACCGGCTGATTTGATCCGGTTGATGAGCCGGTAATTAGTCAAATCAAAGTGAATGGGAGAGACCGAAACATAATTTTGCTCTACCGCCACCACATCAATTTCCGGATCTACCTCGTCGTGGGGAATAAGATCTCCTTTCAGCCAGAAATATACATTACCCCTGGGATCAACCCGCCTGTCGAATACATTTTTATACTCGCGCATGCCCAGGCGGGTCACTTTGAAACCTCTTATCTCTTTTTTGTCTACCGGCGGCACATTGACATTGAGAAGCGTATCCGGCGGCAGCAACTCTTTTTTCTTTTGCAAATGGCAGGCCAGGGTAAAGGCTGCTTCCGCAGCCGCGCCGTAATCGCCATACTCATCGGAGGCCAGAGAAACAGCGATTGAAGGTATTCCGAGAACAATCCCTTCAATCGCCGCCGATACTGTCCCCGAATAAATCACATCCGTGCCCAGATTTGGGCCGCTGTTTATCCCGGAAATCACCAGCCCGCACTTTCCGATCAATTCCTGCACGGCCAGTTTGACGCAATCAGCGGGCGTTCCCATCACGGCCCAGGCGTTATTAACCCCTTCAAAATTCATCCTCTTGATACGTATGGGATCCCTGACGGTAATCCCATGACCTGTGGCGCTTCTTTCCTCAGCAGGAGCAACTACCGCCACTTCGCCCAGCCCCTTCATTTGTCGGGCCAGGATTTGAAGCCCGGGCGCCAGAATCCCGTCATCATTCGTTACCAGGATCAGCATGTATCCTCCTTTGCATCAAGCAAGTAGAACTTTTTAGAACTCGTAAACATTAATTTTCATCGTGTTCGTTTCTTTGCTCTTTGTCAGTCCAAGCATTATATGCTTATCCTTGATGTTTTTATTTAAAAAATCAATAACCTGGTACATTTCGTCATAGTACGGAAAGCTTTTTGTCGCAAGCAAAACGAGCTTGGCCTCCTTTCCTTCCTGCCCTTCCATGTGAACCTCCTGTTTTGCGTTGTATTTAACGGTTGCCGTGAATAAGCGCCAGCGCTTCCGCCCTTGTGGCTTCCTGCGTCCTGAAAATGCCCCTTACGGCTGAAGTTATGGTTTTGCTTCCCGGTTTGTTCACACCTCTGATGGTCATACACATGTGCTCCGCTTCAATGACCACGATCACCCCGTAAGGCCTCAACCCTTTCATAACGGTATCGGCTATTTGCGTGGTCAGCCGCTCCTGCAGCTGCGGCCGGCGCGCGTACACGTCTACCACCCTGGCCAGCTTGGACAGTCCCGTTACCTTTCCGTTGCGCGGTATGTAAGCCACATGGGCCTTTCCGAAAAAAGGCAGCAGGTGGTGTTCACAAAAAGAATAAAGGGGTATATCCTTTACCAGGACCATCTCCTCATGCTGTTCGGTAAAGCTGACCTCCATGTGCTGTTCGGCATCCTGCCCCAGGCCGGAAAAAACCTCCTCGCACATTTTTGCATAGCGATAGGGCGTTAATTTCAACCCTTCCCGGTCAGGGTTTTCGCCGATTGCCTCCAGTATTTCCCTTACCGCCTTTTGAATCCTGTCCAGGTCCATCAAAACTGCTCCTTTTTTTCGTAATAATACGCTATTATTCTAGCACAATTCCCTTTTATTCTAAACCAAAAGCTTTATTATAACAATCCACCGCCAGCTTATTTGCGCCAAGCTCTTCATAAATCTGGGCAAGTGATGACCAGGCAATTTTTTTCCATTCCTGTTTATTTTTCAGGTGCTCGATGGCCTCGATGGCTTCCAGGTAGTTCTCCTGTTTTTTGAGACAGCAAACAAGATTATAGGCGATCTGGGGGTCACCTGCAGAAATCGCCAGTCCCCGGTAATAATGCTTTTCTGCCGTTTTTAAGTCCTCCATGCTTTCGTAAACCCAGGCAATATTATTTAACACCTCGGGGTCTTTCGAATTCTTCGCCATTATATTTTTTAGTATTTCCAGCGCTTGTCCTGCCTCTCCTTTTTTTGCATAAACGGCAGCCATGTTAAGCAGTGCTTCTCTATTATTCGCATCCAGGGCCAGGGCTTTCCGGTAATAACAAAGGCTTTCCTCGTACTTATTAAGCATCCCGTAACAGAAACCCAGCGCCGCAGCTATTTCTGCCTGGTCCTCACCGCCCTTAATTTTATGCAGCAGGACCGCCGCTTCCTTGTACCGCCCAAGCCTGATGTACACCGTGGCACAGTTATAAAGTATCGTCCCGTCGTTTTTTATAATCTTGACCGCTCTTTCCAGGTAAGACAAAGCTTGAACCGGCTCGTTCTGTCCAAGGCAGCACAGCCCGAGGTTATTCAATGTTCCGGCGTCTTCCGGTTCTTGCTCCAGGCACTGCCGGAAGCATTGAAACGCTCCCTCATAATCCTCTCTTCTTAACCTGATCTCTCCCTTGGCATAAAGCGCTTCCCACAGATTACCGCAGTTTTTCAAGGCCTCATCATAAAACTGTTCCGCCATGTATAAGCAGCCCATCTCCTCGCTTGATCTGCCCAACCAGTACAGGTTCCTGGCATCTCCACGGCCCATTCTTGCCGCCTGCGCAAAAGCGCGGTAAGCTTTTTCCCACTGCTTCTGCCTGGCATAGAGCGCTCCAAGAGTGGACCAGTCTTTATAATTGACCCTTTCCCCTTCTATAACCTTCCCCTGGTAATAAAGGGCCTTCTTACCGCTGCCAGCGAGCTGAAAAAGCACGGCCATAGTTTTAAAATAACCCTGTTTCAGGCTGTTTTTAATTTTAAACATCCACCAACAACCCCCTAGACAAAGGATAAGGATATAATCATCTTCAACTATATTCAACGCATTTTTACCATTTCCTTCCATCTTGACAGTTTTATTATCATCTACCGCCCTGCTAAAAATCATATTTGTTAATTACCGGCATATTGATAATATAAAAACCATGTGAGGTGAACACTGCACATGAGCAAGATTTCGCCAAGAACCCCATCCCCTGAAGGGTTTCAAATAACCAGCGTAGTAAAAGGACTGAGCTGGGCCCTGGTCATTACCATATTCCTGGGAATAACTATCAGCCTGTTACTGCAGTTTACCTCTCTTTCCGAAACCCTTTTACAGAACTTTTCCGCATTCATTTTTTTCATCAGCATGTTTTTCGGCGCTACCGTTGGCGCCCGGTCCGCAGGCAGCAAAGGGCTGCTTCACGGCCTTTGTGTAAGCGCGCTATACCTGGTGCTTGTCCTACTAACCGGACTGATCTGGAGCCCGGAAACATTTACGTTTGCCGGCCTGTTAAAAAGAACGGGGTTTGCCGTGCTGGCAGGAATACTGGGAGGTTTTACAGGGATCGGCCTGGCGGCAAAATAGCCAAAGAAAAGGAAAATGGGAGTACCGCGATACTCCCATTTTATTTGACTATTCTTTTTAAAAAATTACGCATGAATTTGGGCAGGGGGATAAAATAAACAGCTTTAATATCCTTCACGTCGGCACCCTCCATCTCATATTCTTTTCAAAATATTTTATTGCCGACTTCAAAAATGGTGACTGTCTGCCGGAAATTAATGCAGCGGCGGCAAAAATTCCCGCCCACCATAAGCCCTCCGCCCAGCTGGAAAAAAACAAAAGAAAAAATAAAAACGACGCCTGCCATAACTTCAGGCCTTTCTCCAGGTCCCTGCTCGCCAGCCAACTGACCGCCAGCACGGTAAGCGAACCCTGGAAAACCTGCACTTTTTGAGCCGCCATCAACCCTAAAACCGCCAGCCACGGCGTAAAAAAAAGTCCCTTAGCCTTCCGCACAGCCAGGACATTGCCGATAACATACAGCCCGGAAGCCGCCAGGAATTCCCTGTTTCCATTTTTTAAAAAAAGCCCCCAGGCATATCCTTTCAAAAAAGCAAAGACCCATGCCAGAATGAATACAAGCAGCCCCAAATTGTCCTTAAAGACCATCCATCCAGGATGAGGATAAACCATTCTCCTGCAAAGACGGTCCAACGAAGCCTCTTCATTCAACAAGAAACCCGCTGCTAAAGATAACGCTGCCAGGAACACCTGATGGCACCCCCCTGTCCACTATATCTATATGCCGGACAAGCAGGGTTATGATTATATCAGTACTTCGGCACCTTAATATTACTTATCATCAGGTACGACAAAACAATCGAGGCCACGGCGTAAAATCCCAGGGGCAGACGGTTAGACAGCAAGACAAATATTGCCATCATCGGCCCGGCAAAGGTTATCGGCACCCCTACAAAATACGTCTTGATGTTAAGCACATTGAAACGCGCCAACCTAATGGCTCCACAAAGCGCAAAGAGAGTCGAGATTATTAATCCCAAGTAACCCATATTATTCAGGATGCTGGCATAAGTCAGCAAAGCCGGGGCTACTCCGAAAGAAACAAGGTCCGCCAGCGAATCCAATTCCTTTCCGAAATCGGAAGTAACCTTCAGGCGGCGAGCCAGCCTTCCGTCCATTCCATCCAGAACCATGCCGAACAAAATAGCGACAGCCGCCTCTTTATAATGCCCCTCCATCGTAAACCAGAGCGAGGTTATGCCGAAAACCAGGTTTACCAGCGTAATTATGTTGGGAATCAATTTTTTATCCATACTGCACCCTCCCGATGATAGTCTTTCCACCTCTAACTTTCTGTCCGGGTTCAACTGAAACGATCGATGCCCTGGGCAAGTATACTTCCACGCAGGAACCGAACTTTATCAAGCCGAAGCGCTGGCCCTGCTCAAGCCTGTCGCCTGCTTTTACCCAACAAACGACCCTCCTCGCAATGAAGCCAGTCACTTGAACCACCAGGAGCGCAGTACTCGCGCTCGTTTCGCTCCGAATCCCCACATAATTTCTCTCATTTAACTGCGAGGCATGCCCTTTGAACGCCGGCAAGAACTTTCCCGGCTGGTAATGAACGTATTCCACCCTGCCTTGAATAGGGCTCCTGTTGACGTGGACATTAAAAACATTCATAAAAATGCTGACTTTTACGGCAGGTCCCTGCAAGTAGCGGGGTTCTTCCACCTCTTCCACGATAAGCACAACTCCATCCGCCGGGGAAATTACCTCTCCGGGCGCTGCCTGTGCGTTTCTTTCCGGATTTCGAAAAAAATAAAGAACAAAAACAGTAAAAAAGGCCGGCAATAGGGCTGCCAGGTAACCAAACAACAAATAGGCAGCAGCCGCCAGCACAATCCCGGCGATAACAAAAGGGAAAGCATCCGGCATGACTGGCCAATTGTCTCTTTTCAATCCTTCCACTTCCTCTCTGTTATGTTCTAATTTTATCATCTTTTTCTATTCAGGTAAAAGAGATTTACTTCTTCAGACCAAACTTGTCGAACCACTCCTCTATTTTATCAACGACCAAGCGGGTATCACCCGCCAAAAATTGGTGATGGGGAAGGGAATTAATGAAAATCCGGCCGTATTTCTTTTTGATCAGCCTGCTGTCAAGCACAACGACAACCCCACAGTCATTTACGGATCTTATCAGGCGTCCGTAACCCTGCCTGAACTTCAACACGGCCTGCGGCAAGCTGTAGTGATAAAAGCCGTCCTTGCCCTCACTGACCAATTCCTCCACCCTGGCCTCTGCCAGGGGATGGTTGGGAGGAAAAAACGGCAGCCTCACAATGACCAGCGAGGTAAGCGACTGGCCCGGCAGGTCAACCCCCTCCCAAAAAGTCCCGGACCCGAAGACTACTGCTTGCCGGTTGTTTTTCAACTCATCGACAAGCGTGTTCCTCCGCCCGTTGACGCCGTCGGCATATAGTTCCAACCCGGCCTGTCTTAAAGGCTCAACCAGGTTTTCAAACATGTAGCGCATTTGTTTATGAGAGGTAAACAGCACCATCGTACTGCCCCTTGTTGTTAAAAGGAGCTTTTGCAGGGCCCCGGCAACAGCCATATTGTAACTTTCTTCTCCGCTTCGGGCGGGATCGGGAAGACTCTCGTCAATCAGCAAAAGGGCTTGCTCTTCGTAAAAAAACGGCGAGGGCGCCTCGAGCGTATCCACCAGTTCCACCGGTATGCCCAGCTGTTCAACGAGATAATCAAAACTTTCCTCCACGCATAAAGTGGCTGAGGTCAGGACAACCGAAGTCTTTTTGGTAAAAAGCATATCATGAAACAGTTCTCCCATTTTTAGAGGCGTGACATTAAGGCGCAGGTCGTTTTTGGCGGTGTCTTTTTCGAGCCAGTAGACCTTGTTTTTTGCCTGTTCCCCGGAAAAAAACACCCTGGCGAGTTCATAATCAGTCTTCAACTTGCCGTGAAGAGTCCTGAGCATCCGCAAGGGTGAAATCCCCTCGCCGGTTTCGCCGTCTTCAAGGGCAGACAGCAGAAAATGAAGGCGGTCAAGAAACCGGGCTGCGCCTAAAAGCAGGTTGTCAAACATCACTTCCAGCACCTGCCACCACCGTTCCGTTCTGGTCCGTTCATGCACCCTGAGCGTCTCAATCGCCTCGTTTTCAAGAAAATACTTCTTTATCTCTTCTCCGTCCTCATTAATCCGCGAAATCAACGCTTCCAGATCACGGATAGCCGAAAGCATCTCTTTCGCCGCAACGTTTTCCTTATTAGCCCTGGCCGAAAAATGCTGTTTCCAAAAATGAAGGAGCCCCGTTTTCAACACTATATCCCGTTTATTCTGCAGCCGGGCCATCCTTTTGAGAAAATCTTGCAGGGAGAAAACCTCTCCGAACAGCCTGGTCCCTTCCTCTTCCAGGTGATGAGCCTCGTCCACGATAAGATACTGGTAGTCCGGCAGGATGTTTTCGCCCGTTTTAAGATCAGACAAAAGCAGGGAATGGTTGACAATGATAACATCGGCCTCCTGCGCCTTTTGCCTGGCTTTTTGGTAAAAGCATTCATCACCGAAAGGACAGGCAGCGCCCAAACAACTCTCGCTGGATGAGGACAGCTGCTGGTACAAATCAATTTCCGGTTCCCACAAGTTAATGTTATCCCTGTCTCCCGTTTTATCAGTGCTCATCCAAAGGCTGACCCTGGCCATGAACAACTTTTCCGGCCAGGACATGGATGCAGCGCTTTCTTGGGCTATCTTCCACTTATACAAACAAAGATAATTGTTGCGGCCTTTTAAGACAGCGGCTTTAAATGGTATCCCCACTTTTTTTTGCAAAAACTCGACTTCCTTTTTAAACAATTGTTCCTGCAAGGAAATGGTATGAGTGGCTACCACAACCTTCTCCCCCTGCGTTAAAGACCACACAACACCTGGCGTGAGATAAGCCAGGGACTTCCCGACTCCCGTGCCGGCTTCCACAAGTAGATGGCGTTGCTGCTGGAAAGCCTTGGCCACGCCTTTCACCATCTTAACCTGCTGCGCCCTTACCTGGTAATCTTTTAACCCTGCGGCAATCCTGCCGCCCGGCTGAAACATTCTTTCCAGCCCAGCAATGTCCCACTCCAGTTCATGCTCACCGGCAGCATTCGCCTCAGGTGAACCCGTATCCGGCTCAACGCATAAATCAAAATAATAATGACCTTTTTTCTCCTTCAGTATTTCTTTGAACAGTCCAGCTAAGCCGTTGTTCTCCTGTTCAAAAAAATGCGCCGTTCCCAGGAGGATATTCAGGGGAAGCGACCTGACCTTTTCCAAAAGGTGGAAAAAAAGTCTTTCCAGCGCGAGAACATCGGGCAAGGCCCGGTGCGACATTTCCACTGGAATAGACAATTCCCTGGAAAGGTGGCGAAGGCTGTACGAATTTGATCGGGGATAAATCAGCCTGGAAAGCTCAACCGAGTCAATCCGTTGGTTTTCCAGACGCCTGCCCAAGGCTTCTTCAATAAAGCCAATATCAAACCCGGCATTGTGAGCAACTAACACCCTGCCGTCCAGTATTCTCATCAGTTCTTCCTTAATTTCCTCAAAAGACGGGGCCTCCTGCACCATGGACTGATTTATCCCGGTCAGGGCTGTAATATACAGCGGCATCTTAACCCCGGGATTAACCAGAGTATTGAATACTTCGCGTGTGCCTGCCTTGTTTTTTACAACTGCGGCTATCTCAATTATTTTATCAATCCGGGGGTTAATACCCGTTGTTTCCACATCAAGGAAAACCCACTCAATGTCCTTCATGGCATCCTCGCTTACAAAGCCCAGTCTTCCAGGTATTCTTTCTGTGCGCTTGTCAGCTCATCAATCTCCAGGCCCAGTGCCTCAAGACGCAGTTGAGCCACCTTCCTGTCTATCTCATGAGGAACAGGCTGAACTCCCTGTTTCAGGCTGCCTTTATGCCTGTTCAAATAAGCCAGAGAAAGTGCCTGAAGGGCAAAAGAGAGGTCCATGATTTCCACGGGGTGACCGTTGCCCGAGGCAAGGTTAACCAGTCTTCCTTCCGCCAGCAAAAAAAGCTTGCGCCCGTCTCTCATCACGTATTCTTCGATCCCCGGCTTGATCAGGCGGCTGGAAACGGAGCTTTCACGCAAATCCGGTTTACTTATCTCAACGTCAAAATGGCCGGCATTTGCCAGGAGAGCACCGTCCGGCATCACCTCAAAATGCTCTCTGCGGATAACGTCGCGGTTTCCGGTAACCGTCACAAAAACATGTCCGATTGCGGCGGCTTTCTTCATTGGCAGGATTTCAAACCCGTCCAGCAGGGCCTCATTTGCTTTGATGGGATCAACTTCCACAATAATGACCCTTGCGCCAAGTCCTTTCGCCCGCATCGCCACACCTTTGCCGCACCAACCGTAGCCGGCGACAACTACATTTTTCCCGGCCACGACAAGATTCGTGGTGTGCATTATGCCTTCCCAAACAGACTGCCCTGTACCGTAACGGTTATCGAACAGGTATTTCATATAGGCGTCATTTACGGCAATAACCGGTATTTTAAGCACCCCGGCCTTTTCCATGGCTCTTAAACGCGACAAACCGGTGGTGGTTTCTTCACAGCCGCCAACGATACCGGGAAGTAGGCTGCTGTATTCCTTGTGGAGGAGAGCAAGAAGGTCACCCCCATCGTCAATGACGAGGTTTGGTTCGCAGGCGAGCGCCTGCCTGTGGTGGTGTTGATATTCTTCTCCTGTCGCCCCGCGCCACGCGTAAGCCCTGATCCCGTCCTCCACCAGAGCGGCAACAACATCGTCCTGAGTTGAAAGCGGGTTGGAGGCAGTTGCCGTCACATCCGCGCCGCCCGCCTGCAAAACCTGGGCAAGATAACCCGTTTTTGCTTCCAAGTGAAGACAAACAGCAATCTTCTGCCCGGCAAGGGGTTTTTTCCTGCTAAAATCGTCCTTTATCATGTTTAAAACCGGCATAAAATTTTTTACCCAGTCAAGTTTAGCCCGGCCGGCCGGCGCCAGGCTGATGTCCCGGATACTTGATTTTTCAGACAATTCAATTCCTCCTTGTAAACAGATACTTTCCCTCAATTTAAGACAGAATTGTTCACGGTATTATTATTCTACCAGATTTTCCCGGGGTGTTAAATTTATTTATGACCAGCAATATTCAACTTGTGCGGCAGCTTTTGTTATGCCACAATATCGTTTGAGGTGATGTCAATTTGGAGATCAAAGAAATGCAGTCACGTGTCGACGACTGGATCAGCCAATTCGAGGAGGGTTATTGGCAGCCGGCAAGCATGACCCTTCGCCTGGTGGAGGAGGTCGGTGAACTGGCCCGCGAAGTCAACCACCTCTTCGGAGAAAAAACAAAAAAACCGGAAGAAGCACAAACCGACCTGGAACTGGAGCTTGGCGACATCCTGTTCATTGTGCTTTGTTTTGCCAACGCCCAGGAGATTGACCTTGAAAGAGCCTTCCTCAGGGTAATGGAGAAGTATTACCACCGGGACGCCAATCGCTGGACAAGAAAAAAGACTTAAAGCTCTGCCGGCATTATTTGTCTTTGACTTTTCCCCCTTTATGTTTTATAATTTTTTTGCCGCTTTATTGCGTCCATGTGCGCCCGTAGCTCAGTGGATAGAGCGCTGGCCTCCGGAGCCAGGTGCGTAGGTTCGATTCCTACCGGGCGTACCATTTTGATACGTGTTTCTTCCGGCAAAACCGGAAGTTTTTTATTCGGTCTTCCCAGGCTTAATGCCCGGTCTGCTTCTCATCTCAAACCGGTAAAACCATTCTGCCGGAACGCTTCATAAACCAGTATAGCCACGGAATTGCTGAGGTTCAGGGAGCGAACACCCGAACGCATGGGAATTCGCACAGTGCGGTCAGGATAGCCCCCCAGCAAACAATCAGGCAAACCCCTGGTCTCTTTGCCGAAAACCAAAAATGCGCCGGGGGGATAAAAGACATCCGTATAGCGTTTCCCTCCGCTGGTTGTGGCCAAAAACAGCAGTGACCTCTCGGCTTTATCAAGGAATTCGTCGATATTCCTGTAAATGTGCACATCAAGCAGGTGCCAGTAGTCCAGCCCGGCTCTTTTCAATTGCCGGTCGTCGATAGAGAATCCCAGCGGTTCCACAAGGTGGAGACTGCAGCCGGTAACGGAACAGGTTCGAGCTACATTCCCCGTATTCGCTGGGATTTCCGGTTCAACCAGCACAATGTTAAACATCGCTCTCACCTTTGCCGCACAGTTCTGTCCAGAGTTCCGGGGTTACCATGTCAACCAGTAGAATATCACTAAACTCCGCCTTCCCTGTCCAGGCGTTTTCCGGCCAGTCGGCAGCCTGCACATCCGGGGCGTCGGCTTCGTGAATCGCCGCCTCCGTTCCCCCGGCTGCAATCCACAGACGCACCAGTTCGTCCTCCCCCGTGTTGACAACAGCTTCCCTCAGCTTTGCAGCCCTGGGAGAACAGGCGGTACAAATATACGTCCGGCAGACAAGAAGTCTTTGTTGATAATGAAGACACCTCTTTTTTTTCTTATCCAAAAAAATGCAGTCACCTTCATAATCGCGGGCTAAAACAATATCTACAGACCGGCCTGAAACGGCGATATAAGTAAAGCGCCTCAACAGTTCAGCAAAATCCAGGGCGGGAGCCAGCTTTTTATGCATCGTTAATACATCCACGCTTGTTAGGGGCATCCTCTCCCGGCAGCAAACATCACACCCTTCACAGCTGGATTTTCTCGCTCTTAAGCGGTCAAAATCGGCCGTGAGGATATAATCTCCCAGTGCCGCACAGTAATCGTCCACACTAGCCCCCTCGTCACACACCCGGATATCAAGACCTTTTATGCCGTTCTTTCTGTAAGGTACAACCTCAACTCTGCCCTTGCTCATAAGTTCTTCCCCACCGGAGATTTTATGATAACATTTTTTACCATTATGGCAATACTATAAACGAAGCATCCAGCGCGTGGCACCTTGATTATCTTAACAGCAATAATCTAACTCATCAAGCAGATTTATATGTTGGAGGTGAAAATTAGTGGTTGAATATGCCTGTCCCTCTTGCGGCAAAAAGTCGAGACTTCCCGATTTCTGCTGCGGCCAGTCTATGGTCCAAAAAGGAAAGTATTACTGCGACTCCTGCCAGTCCCAGTCAAGCAAAGAAGGCGCATGCTGCGGTTCTCCCATGCGGATGATTTAACACGCTCTGTTTCCTGGAATATGCTAAAAAAGAAGGCCTGTTTCATCAAAAAAGCCTTCTTCTTTTTTATCGTTTTTCATTCTCCAACCTGTAAATAAAGGCCAGGACCCTGGCAACAGCCTCATACAACTGGGGGGGTATTTCTGTACCCGGAGGAAACTTAACCAGCCTGTCCACCAGTTCTACATCTTCAACCACCGGGATACCATAATTTCGGGCCAGGTCCAGTATTTTTTCGGCCACGTATCCTTCCCCCACCGCGACTATTCGCGGCGCACCATGCTGCTGCTCTTTCTGATAATTAAGGGCTACGGCTTTCTTCTTCGCCATACCGTTTCACCTTAAACCTTTATATCCAGGCTGATGTCCTGTTTCCTGGGGAAAATAGGCCCTGACATCACCGGGACTATTTCCACCGCTGCAATGACTGCCTGGATTTCATCTTTTCTTTCTCTTAATATGCTTTCGGTTTCCGGCAGTTCAGCCCAAATGCGTGCAAAGATATTTTCCTCCACCATTTTTATGGCCACTTCTATCCGTCCAAGCGTATTCATGTTAAGTCCCATCCATATCTCATAAACATCCTTGCTGGAATGCTGGCTTTTATACCGGTTTATTTCTATTCTTTGTAATTTTTCTTCATTTAAACCCGCATTAAGCAAAACAGCCGCCACCAGGTGGGGATCAAGCAGGTAACGAAGCCCCGTTTTTTCTTCCACCGGTATTCTTTTTAAGGCGCTTATCAGTTTGCCGGTCTCTTTTTCCCCGGTTATACCTTGCCTGGCCAGCAGCTGCTTAATGCCGCCCGTGATGGTTTCTTCTTTTTCCACAGGAAAAAACGGAATTTTTTTAAGGAGCACGGCCTGGTCTTTTGGGCCGAGAACAATAAGTTTTATCACTTCGCCGGTTTCCAGCGGTATCTCTGATTTGGCCAAAAAGCTCCTCTCCCCCACTTGCAAGAGATAGACATCACCTTCCTTGCCTGCAACCAGGGCCACAACCTCCTGCCCTGCCGCCAGTTTTAAGACCGTTTCCCAAGCGGTGCCGTCAGGGTTTTTTAACATTGTAACCAGGTTAGAAAAACTATTTTTTATTTCCAGTCCCATTTTTTACCACCGCTTTTTCATGACCTGGCTGTTCAATAAAAGAGCAGCCCTATCGTCCCGGCGCCGGCATGGGTGCCTACTACCGCCCCAACCTCGCCGATAATATGCTCCGAGTAATTCAGTTCCGAAACCAGCTTCTGATGAAACTTAACCGCCTCGTCAAGGGCATTGGCATGAACGAGAGCGCAGCGAATCGGTCCTTTTTTTTGCGAATACTCTTTAACAAGCTGGAAAATTCTTTCCAGGGCCTTCCCCTTTCCTCTCACTCTCTCAAAGGGAGTGACGAACCCGTCTTCAAAAGTCAAAATCGGTTTGACATTTAAGACTGTTCCCAATAGGGCCGATGCCCTCCCGATACGGCCGCCTTTGGCCAGGTTTTCCAGCGTGTCGACCACAAAATATGTTTTAACTTTGCTCATGGTTTCAATCGCAGTTCTTTCTACTTCATCCACGGATTTTCCGTCCCTGGCGGCCCTCGCAGCAGCCAGGACGACAAGCCCCAGGGCCATTGACACCATCTTGCTGTCGAGAACCCTGATGTCCCTGCCGGGTAAAGAATTCTTGGCCATAAGCGCCGATTGGAACGTCCCGCTCATACGTGCTGAAATATGAATGGAAACAACATTGGAACCGTCTGAGGTCAATTCCTCATAGGCGTCTTTGAATTCTCCGGGCGACGGCTGTGACGTTCTCGGCAATTGCTCGGAAGCGGCCATTTTTTCATAGAATTCCTTTACCGTAATATCCAGGCCTTCCCTGTAAATCATGTCGCCAAACACGACTTTCAACGGCACAACCCTGATGTCCAGTTCATTCACTAAAGAAGAAGGCAAGTCGGCAGTGCTATCCGTAACTATTTTTACCCGTCCCATCCGGTCCCACCCCTTTTATCCTATTCCAAAGAAATCAAGTAATAATAAAGCGGCTGACCCCCAAAATGGAGTTCAAAATCAACCCACGGGTACAGTTTGGAAAGCCTCTCCACCATTTCACGGGCTTCTAATTCCTGAACATCCTCCCCGTAATAGATAGTAACCAGCTCATGACCTTCTTTCAGGTTTTGAGCAACCAGCCCTTCCACCACCTGCGAGGCCTCGCAGCCGGTAAAGGCCAGCTCACCGTTGCACAATCCAATTACCTGGCCCTTTACAATCTCATGACCATTGAAACTGGAATCCCGTACCGCATATGTGACTTCCAGGGTTACCACCTGGTTTCCGGCATCTTCCATCTTCTGCCTGTTCTGTTCCAACCCGTTTTCAGCATTAAAGGCCATCAAGGCTGCTATCCCCTGGGGTATACTTCTTGTCCTTACCACCCGGCATGGTTTGGCGACCGCTTTCGCAGCCTGCTCAGCGGCAAGCACCACATTGCTGTTGTTCGGTAGAATAAGCACTTCTTCGGCCAAGATATTTTCAACCGCCTCCACAAAATCACGCGTGCTGGGATTCATGGTTTGTCCACCCTCTATCACCACATCGACGCCGAGGCTTTTAAAGATTTCTATAAGTCCCGCGCCCACAGCCACGCCGACCAAGCCCAGGCGCTTAACGGCGCGAGCCCTCGCCTGCATCTCCTGGCTCTGTTCACTCATGTTGTGAATCTGTATCTCGTGCAGTGTGCCGAGGCTGGTGCAGAAATCCAGCACTTTCCCGGGAGAATTGGTATGGATATGTATCTTTCCAGTATCCGCATTGCCCACAACCAGAATACAATCGCCTTTATCCGCCAAAAAGGCCCGGATATCTTCAAGAACGAGCGGTTCTTCTTTTCTTTTCAAAATAAATTCGGTGCAATACTGGTACTCCAGGATTTCATCGTTCTGATACTGGATCGGCGACCTTTCAGGTTCTTCCGCCGTGTGCTGTCCGGGATCGCCTGCGCACTCCTCCCCTTTTATTACCTTCAGCATACCCTCCAGAATGTAGACCATGCCTTGCCCGCCGGCATCAACCACCCCGGCCTGTTTCAGCACGGGCAGCATATCCGGGGTTTTTTTCAGGGCAAGCAAGGCTCCCCGGTAGGCGGCTTCAAAAACGGATTCCAGGGTACTGCCCGGCAGGTCGGCAGCTTCCTCTGCATAACGGGCAGCTTCCCGCGAGACGGTTAATATTGTTCCTTCCACCGGGTTCATGACTGCCTGGTAAGCGGTTTCCACCGCAGTCCTTAAGGCAACGGCTAGCTCCCTTGCGTCAAGTTCCGTTTTTCCCTCAGCTGCCCGCGCAAAGCCGGCCATCAATTGAGAGAGGATGACTCCCGAATTGCCCCTGGCGCCCATGAGCGCTCCATGAGAGACTGTTTTCGCCGCTCTTTCAATGCTGCCGTCCTCGTCCTGTTGAATGGCTTTGCTAGCGGAAGTCATCGTTAAACTCATATTAGTTCCGGTATCCCCGTCAGGCACCGGAAAAACATTGAGTGAATCGATAAAAGCTTTTCTCTCTTCCAAATACTTACCGGAAACAACCACCAGCCTGGCCCACAAACGGCCATCTAAGCTCCCGCTTTTCACCCTTTTGTCCCCTCCGGTGGATGAACTGCTGACATGTCCAGGTTGGGTTTCTTGGGCAGCCGCTGCCCTGGTCACAAGTATAGACATTACTATTATAAGCTTTAAGATAAAACATCGTCAATTTATTCTAAAACGGCGCTTTATGAGCACTAATACTTGCCTTCGACATAAGACATACTATAATACCGAAATAGCGAGGTGCTGACGCAATGGTGCAAATAGACGACGCCGGCAGCGGGAGCCTGGTCGGAGGGACAGGGATAGGTGTCATGCGCAAAGAAACAGAGGAATACCTTTTCAGGATTATTCCCCCCGTTTTTTTTCGAGAACCTTTTTTCACGCAAAAAAAATACCAGCAATATGTAATAAAAATTGTCAGGTGTTCCTTTGAAAGGCTTAATGTTACAACAGACGAACCCATTCAGGTTTGCCGCGGTTACGTTTTCGACGCGCTTCGCCGCTGGCTTGACAACCAGGGTTATGCCTGGACAAGCAGCAAAATAGATGGTCCGCTGCAAATCAAGGTTGAAGAATCCTTCAGCGACTATGTAATAAAACTGGGCCTGCCCCGCAGCTTTGTTCAACATGCCCGCTACGCCTTCGGTTTTCACCGGTTGTTGAAGTGGGTCTTTGCCGATTTCGAAAACCGGTCCCGGCTATGTAAAACAGGCTGGAAAAGCTGGCGCAAATGGTCGCGTGTGCCTTTTCGAGTCTACGCCGGCGTGTTGGAAAAAGAAGCTTACTGCTTGAAATGCGGGCAACTTATCAACAAACATGAAAACGCCGTAATTCTCGAATACATCACCAACAGGTCCTGGAACGTTCCCCTTCACCCTGGCTGCTGCCCGTATCAATTAAACCAGCCAAAATAAGATCATTCAAGCAGGGCTTCTTTCGTATACCTGTTACCAGCGTTCCAGAGCATCCATTCCTCCAGTCCGGAATCATAAGCAGCCCTGATCTGGGCCCTGACTTCTTCCCTGCCGTATGCAGGGCTTCCAAGGTCGAAATCTTGCAGCCACGGTCTCAGAAGGACGCCCGTGTGACCTGATTCATTAATCTTCTTGAGCCCGTCAAACAGGGCCTGCCTAACCACTTCGTAGGGGTGACCGTTAGGATTGTTAAACCCGTAGTTGCCGGGCCCATAATGCGAAGGGTAAACCATTGGGCAGATATAATCAACCTGGGAAATCACCTTCTCAAACTTCTGCCCCATGCCCATGTCATCAAGCGTCAGCGTAGTTAAACCGAAAACATCCGCCGCAAGGAAAACGTTGTATGGCTGTAGTTCAGTCCGGGCGTATCTTAAAAATTCCTGAATAACGTCCTCCTTTTTCTGTCCTCCGGCAAAAGGATAAACCGCGTTCTTTACATCGCCGTCGGTGGGAAAGCGAACATAGTCAAACTGTATCTCGCGGAACCCCACCTTGGCCGCCTCCTTGGCCACATCAACCGCATATTTCCAGACTGTTTCACAATGAGGATCCACCCAGGCCAAGCCTTTCCTGTCGCGCCACAACCCTCCGTCTTTCCTTTTTATCGCCAGTTCCTGCTTTCTTTCGGCCAGTACTGGATCTTTAAACACGACAATGCGGGCAATTGGGTAAATATTTTTAGTGTACAGCACCCTCATCTTTTCTTCAAAAGCCTGGCCTGTGCCGTGCGTCCTGGCCTTAATCTCCCGGGCCAGCGGGATGTCAAAATCAAAAGCAAGGATTCCGCTGTCATCTTTCATATCGACAACCAGCGCGTTCAACTCAGTGGTGTCAACAAGGTCAATCAGGTACGGAAAAAGGGTGCTGCTGTAAACGGCACTGCCGCTCATGTAAATGCCTTTAACCTTAACCGGTTCTTTGGAAATGGGGCGATTGTCCCCCGCAAAAAAACGTTTGGCATAATGAACCTTCTCCTCCAGCGGTATGATTCGGGAAGAGTCGCGCAGGGTTTGCTGGTAAGCATAATTCTGCCTTGCTTCCTGCACGCCGCCTGGGGATATGGCGCTGAAAGTATAAAAAGCAACAGTCACAACTGACAATAAAACAATGACCATTCCGGCAAAGAAGTATTTTTTCAACATTCGCTCCATCTCCCCGATTATGACAGGCTAAAACTATATTCGACAATCTCTGGCAGTTTCCTACTTATTCCCTTTTGCCAAATTATGCTATACCTCAACCGGCTCTTTTTATTTCTCGTTCCACTTCGCTTAACTGCGCCAGCAGCCGCTGTAACGTGCGGGTATCTTTACCCGGTACCCTGGCCAGTTCTTCGATTTTATGCTTGATAGCCTGGAACGCAAGCTCCAGCTCTGGCATCTCCTTCACTCCAGCAGGTGCTGCCAGTTCCGGCGCCTTTTCAAACGCATCGGTTTCCAGGTCATACTGCGCGCCGTAAGCTGGAATTTCAGCATGCTGGCCAGTCTCGCTTTGAATAACTCTCTGCAGTGTCTCCAGGGAATCCGTTTCACCGTGCACCAAAAAGAGCTTTTCAGGTTTTTTCTTAAATGCCTTGAGCCATTCCAACAGCCCTTTCTGGTCGGCATGGGAAGAAAACCCTTCGATCTTAACTATATCCGCTCTCACCGCAACTTCTTCACCGTGTATTCTCACCCTCTTTTCCCCTTCCAGGATCCGGCGGCCAAGAGTGCCCTCAGCCTGGTAACCAACAAAGAGTATGGTCGACTCGGGACGCCAGAGATTGTGCTTTAAATGGTGTTTTATTCTTCCGGCGTCGGCCATACCGCTTGCCGAGATGATAATGGCGCCTCCTTTGATTTTGTTTAAGGCCATGGATTGCTCCGCAGTGATCACATAGTGCAGGTTGGGCCACTGGAAGAATTTTTGAGCCTCTTCCCCTGATACCTGGCAGAAAGCCTCGTCTGTGCAAAATTCGTGGTTATTTATAAACACCTGGGTCGCTTCGACAGCCATGGGGCTGTCGATATAAACGTCCACATGCGGTATTCGTCCTTGCTCGCTCAGCATTTTCAAATCAAAGATTAAATCCTGCGTTCTTTCCACGGCAAAAGAAGGCACGATGAGATTCCCTCCTTTTTTCAGGGTCGACTTGATCACGCTTGCCAAGAGATCCAGCTTGTTTTCCGCCTCCAGGTGATAACGATTCCCGTAAGTCGACTCCATGACCACAATATCCGCGACATATATCTTTGTCGGATCATCTACTATCGGTTGATTGATATTGCCGATATCGCCGGAAAAGACGATCTTGCGTTCTTTTTCCCCTTCCTGCGCATATAATTCAATCATCGCCGAGCCCAGGATATGCCCTGCATCCTGGAACCTGACCTTTATGCCCGGCGCGAGTTCAAGCGTTTCTTCGTAACCGCAGCCCCGGAAATTTTCCTGGCAGCGCCTGGCATCATCCACGGTATAAATAGGCTCCAGCAGTTTACTGCCGCTGCGCATATTCTTCCTGTTTTTTCTTTCAACTTCCATTTCCTGTATATGAGCACTGTCGGGCAGCACAATGCTGCACAGCTCGGCCGTCGCCTTGGTGGTGTAAACCGGGCCTTTAAAACCATGCTTGAAGAGCTTGGGAATCAGGCCGCAGTGGTCCACATGCGCGTGCGTTAGCAGCACAAAGTCAATTTCGGCAGGGTTAAACAAAAACTCCCCGTAGTTCCTCTCTTTTAACTCCTTTGAACCTTGGAACATCCCACAGTCCACAAGGAATCTGGTTTTGCCCACGGTTACCAAAAAACATGAGCCGGTAACGGTACCAGCCGCACCGCAGAATCTTATCTTCATCCTGCTTCCATCCTTTCTTGGGGAAGAATAATCTTCCTATTTCGTCTTTTTTCAACATTCATTTTTATTTTAACATAAATAATGCCTCCCGCTTTTCAAAAAAATCACCGGATACCCATCATGCTGGATGGCATCCGGTGATTTGCTTTTTGCTGTTAAAGACTATACTTCCTCGTCTAAAGCCCCGACATTCTTTAAACTTCCGGCAGTTTATCTATATTCCTTTTTAATTCTTCTTCACTAAGCTCGGCATCCTCGAGATTCCCGGAAAGATAATTCTCATAGGCCGACAGATCCAGGTGGCCGTGACCGCTCAAATTGAAAACAATACAGCGAGACTCGCCGGCCTCTTTGGCTTCCAGGGCTTCATCCACCGCAGCCTTAACGGCGTGAGCCGACTCCGGCGCAGGCAAAATCCCTTCCGTCTGGGAAAAGAGTACAGCCGCCTCGAATACTCCTTTTTGTTTATAGGCCCTGGCCTCCACAATCCCGTCATGATAAAGCTGGCTTACCAAGGGAGCATCCCCATGATACCTTAACCCACCGGCGTGAATGCCGGCTGGCGTAAATGAATGACCGAGCGTATACATCATCAACATGGGAGTTATACCGGCCACATCCCCGTAGTCATAAGCAAATTTCCCCCTGGTCAGCGTGGGACAGGCTGCAGGTTCAACCGCCATCAAGCGAACCTTTTTCCCGGCCAGTTTATCGGGTACAAAAGGAAAGGCGATACCCGCAAAATTGCTTCCTCCCCCGCAGCAGCCTATAACCACATCCGGGTAATCATCAACCATTTCCAGCTGGAGCTTAACTTCCTGCCCGATGACGGACTGGTGAAGACAAACATGATTAAGGACGCTTCCCAGGGAATAATTGGTATCGCTCCTCCCCGCTGCATCTTCGACCGCCTCGCTGATGGCAATGCCTAATGTCCCGGGAGTATTTGGCTGTTCTTCCAGTATTTTTCGCCCTACAGATGTTTTCGGACTGGGGCTAGAAATACACTCCGCGCCATAAACCTGCATGAATGAACGCCTGTAAGGTTTCTGCTCGAAGCTGATCCTGACCATATAAACGGTGCATTGAAGGTCAAACATCTTACAAGCCAGAGACAGCGCTGTTCCCCACTGGCCAGCTCCTGTTTCTGTAGACAGGCGTTTGATCCCTTCTTTCTTATTGTAATAAGCCTGCGGCACAGCGGTGTTCAATTTGTGACTGCCGACCGGGCTTACCCCTTCATACTTGTAGTAAATACGGGCCGGCGTATCCAGCGCTTTTTCCAGGCTACGAGCCCGGTAAAGCGGTGAGGGTCTCCATTTTTTGTAGACCTCCCTTACTTCTTCCGGAATTTCGATAAACCTCTGCGTGGATACCTCCTGCTCAATTAGAGCCATGGGGAAAATGGGTGCCAGGTCCTGGGGCTGTAATTGCTTTTTGGTCTGCGGGTTCAACCCGGGCTGGAGCTTGTTCGGCATATCAGCCTGCACGTTATACCACGAACGGGGTATTTTCTCTTCGGGCAAAATGATTTTTGTCATCTCTTCTTTTCTCATCTTTCTCTTCTCTCCTCTGCTTTTGATAATTGGTATTTAAATATGCTTTAGTTTATCATAAAACGCGCAAAAAATTCAAGTAAGGCCTGGTGCAAAAAAACGAACAATCGTTAAACGTTAAACAAATGGGAAAAGGGTAAGCTTTCTTTGATTCCTTACGGAACCCGCTTACCCTTTCCCCGCGAGATGGTACTCCAGTGGAATACGCCCTCCTTTTTTCCCTGAAACGGCCAGGAAACTTTCTCGTTTCCTTATCCTTGTTCGAACCCCTCTCTTACCGGTCCCAGGAACCCGGTAAGTTTCCCTTAGCGGCCTGTGCGGCGGCTATTTTTTCGAAAAGCTGGTGCGCTTTCCGGGTTCGCGGGGGAATTCGCCGTCCTTTGGCTCATCTGTTATCTGGTTTTACCGCCAGTACACCGGAATCACTGCTTTTTTATGGTTTTACCATAAAAATTCAGTTTCCTGCTCGACACCTTTTTGCCTTTCGGCATCTCGGCTGTCGTTCTTTGAATACTTCGCAAAACCCCTTGCAGATTTGCAAAGAACAGTTAATCGAACTTTCAGGGTTACCAGGTTAACAACCGGGTGGTTATTTCCTGGTTGATTCTTATTCTAAAGTAAAAGTTCTCCTCTGTCAATGGCTTTATGTGAATTTTTATAAAATTCGTATATATTATCTCATTAATCATATTCCCATCAAAAATGTTCGTCTTTTATAGTCCCGGATGCGCGCAAATGCCTTTTTCACCATATTTTTAGCTGACTGTAATTCGTGTTTTCAAAAAACCGCTCCCGTCCATTCACAAATCAGCGAATCAGCGAACAAAATAACAGGGAGCCTTCGCTTCCTGTTACCTTTCGGATAGGGGCACGTATCTCTTTATTTCAGCCACATTTTTATAAGCCGGCCTGATTATTTTTCCTCCGCTGGCCAGTTCTTCTATGCGGTGAGCACACCATCCGCCGATCCTAGCTATGGCAAACAGCGGCGTATACAGTTCCCGGGGTATGTTCAAAGCCTTGTAGACAAACCCGGAATAAAGGTCAACATTTGCGGCCAGGGTAACCTTCTCGTTTCTCACCTCGCTGAAAACAACGGAGGTGAGTCTTTCCACTTCCGAGTAAAGATGAAATTCTTTTTCCGCTCCTTTTTCTTTGGCCAATTCGGCCGCTTTTTTCTTCAACAGAACCGCCCTGGGGTCTGACAACGTATAAACCGCGTGCCCCATCCCGTAAATGAGGCCGGAGCCGTCGTTCGCCTTCTTGTTAACAATGTCGTGGAGATAAGCTTTCAGTTTATCTTCATTATCCCAATCCCGGACATTGGCCTTGATATTCTCCATCATTTCCAGCACCTTAAGATTGGCTCCGCCGTGTTTGCCGCCTTTCAGCGAACCCACGGCGGCAGCAATGGCAGAATATGTATCCGTGCCGGTCGACGTGACCACCCTGGTGGTAAATGTTGAATTGTTTCCTCCCCCGTGTTCCGCATGGAGGACCAGCGCGAGATCGAGAAGCTCCGCCTCAAGCCTGCTGTATTCGCAGGTCGGGCGCAGCATGTATAATATGTTTTCCGCCGTGCTCAATTCTTCGCGCGGCGTGTGTATAAATAAACTCTTGTTATCATAATACCTGGATTTTGCCTGGTAACCGTACACGGCCATGGTTGGAAAACGGGCAATCAATTCAATTGAGTGCCTGAGCACACTTTTTAAGCTCAAATCATCAGGATCGCGGTCGTAGCAATATGCGGCCAGAACGCTCCTGGCCAGCATATTCATGATGTCCCTGCTGGGAACTTTCAACATCATATCCTCGGTAAAACCGTCCGGCAGTTTCCTGTTTTCCCCTAATATATTTACAAATTCTTCCAGCTCATGACGATTGGGCAAAACGCCGAAAAGCAAAAGATAGTTTACTTCTTCAAACCCGTACCTCCCGTCTTTTTGAAAACCTTCGATAATCTCCTTTATTTCGATGCCTCTGTAGTATAATTTGCCTTCATCCGGCACCTTTACGCCGTTGTCCATGCGGTAGCCATGGACATCTCCCACTCCAGTCAGGCCAACCAGCACCCCTGTGCCGTTGTTGTTCCTCAAACCCCGTTTTACATCATATTTATGGTACAAATCAGGATCAATACGGTTGTTTTTTTCCGCCAGCCTGCTCAAAGCATCAAATCTCGCTGAGTTGACTTTCGCATGGTTATTGAATGCCAGATGCATCCTCTTGTTCCTCCGTTCATTTCTGCAATTCATTCATGCAAGTATTTTAGCATCATTGTATACAATAATACGCGTATAGTCAATCCTTTTTTTCTTTGAATACTGTATTTTCTACTGCGCAACAATCACTTGCCGCTTTTTACCCGCGCGACTCCTCTTCACTGGTTTGCTCTTGTTTTGCTTCCAATATTTCCCTGGAAATGTTCAGCACGCTTTCCGGTACATATAAATCAACGCCAAAAGAAGAAACACCCATGAACACTTTAAGAAACCCTCCGGCCCACCTGTACTTTCTCAGTAAAGGAATCCCGTAAAAGCCGAACATCGATTCAATAACATCCGCTTCCCGGTCATCTTCGATTTGAGTTAAAAATGCCCACTTTTCAGTCATAACATCCCCCGGTTATCAAAATTTCCATGTTTTTTGTGGCGTTGGCTTTACAGCAATTTAACCAGGCGGTACCCTTTTTCTCCATCAGCATAATATTTTTCCAAAACCTTTTGCAGTTTAAACCCCAGACCCTGATACAACCGGACTGCCTTCCCGTTGGATGTTCTTACTTCCAGGCTTATTCTGGAAAAATACGGAGAAAAATCTTTTAACCTTCCTTCCAGGTACTTCCTGGCCAGTCCCCGCCCTTCATAATCCGGCAGCACGCATAAAGAATACAGCCTGATCGTTCGGCTGTTTTTCCTTGTCAGGTATGCCGCATACCCGGCCATACACCCTCCATACTCCAGCACGTCAAGAATGATCGACCCGTTCGGGTTAATCACCATCCGCCTCATGGCACGTTTTGAAAATGCATCGCCCTGCGGGAAACATATTCTCTCCATTTCCACCAGCTTGTCCAAGTCTGTCCAAAATGCCTTACGAACCAAAAGCTCACTCAAATCTCTTCACCCGCGAGGTAGCGAACGATGTTTTTATATATTTCCGGGCTGGCCTGATCTTCGTTGCCCGCATCGATATTGGGATTGTCGTTCACTTCAATTACGTAGTATTCTCCATCGACTTCTTTAATGTCCACACCGTACAAACTGTTCCCAATCGCTTTTGCCGCATCGGCAGCGATTTTAAGCAATTCCGGCTTGGCTTCTTCAATCCTTACCCCCACCACTTTGGACAGCTCTCCATTCTCGGCGCGATCCATCGTTCTCCATGTGTTTTGGGCGAAAACATACTTTACAACCGCCTGAACCTTTCCGTTCAGGAGAATTACACGCCAATCATACTCGCTTGGGATGTACTGCTGAACAATAATTCGGTCCGCTCTTCGCAAGAACTTTTTCCCGACCATTACAAACTCGTCATAAGAATTAACCTTTTCGACGTAATGCGAAAAGCTGCTGTTGGGAGCTTTTAAAACGAGAGGAATGCCCAGCCCCTCAAACAGCTCACGCGCGTTCTCCCTCGTAACCTCCTTATTGTCCAAAAAAATTGTTTCCGGCACCGTTATCTGCCGCTGGATCAGCCGCTTGTACATGTTTACCTTGTCGCAGCAAATGCGTATGCTTTCCGGTTCGTCAATAACACGCTGCCCCTGCATCTGGGCCAACCTGGCCACCACGTAACTTGTGTTCAGCGGATCGGTAAGGGCTCTGATAAAAACGGCATCGTAATTATGGAGGTACTTCAATTCGTGGCGAAAGAGAAAATCCAACTGGTGTCCCAGCTCAAAAGCAGCCATTCTGTAGTTCGTCAGGGCGGCCAGTTCCACCGAACTCCTGATCGTGTATCGTTCCGTAAAAATTGCTATCTTTGCCATGTCCCCATCTCCTCCAGCATCTTCTTTTCCTTCAGAGTAAGTTCATCATAGGGCAGCGGCTCGATAGCGGAAAACAGGTACTCATCGGCCGTTACAATCACCCTGATCCTCATGAGCGGCAGGTGAAACGCCTTGAAAACCGACATGGCAAAAGCAGTGTATTCCTTTTGAAGTGTCAGCCCCAAAAGTGAGCGAACCACATCGATCCTGTAGTCGGCAGGCAGCCTTTGACAGATCGTGGCATACTTGCCACCCATGGTCACTCTTTTTAAGTCTTCTCCCATATTTTCCTTCTCGATGATTACTTCGCACTTGGAAGTAAAAGGATTGATAGGATAAGCCAAGATAGGGGGTGTCAGTTTTTCAGTCACGATTTCGTGAACAGGTGTTTTAATGCCTGAAAACTCCGCTTTTTTCATGGCCAGAGGAACAACATAGGCGTCAAGCGCCTCCTCCGTGGTCGGCCTGATGTTGATCCCTGAAAGTTCACAGTCCAACGACTTGTAGTAGCCTTCGGTCAGGTAAGTATAGTCGCCGAACATGTTGTATAAATAAGTGTCATCGCTGTTCAGCCTGTACAGAATAATTTCTCCTCCCATTTTTTTCCAAATCATCTCCCCCTGTACTGCTATACTTATTTTAATTCCTCTGCAAACAAAAGTATATTAAAAATCGGTTAAATATTTTCACCTTTTAATCTGCAAACCGGCCCAAAAAGGCCCACCGGCAACTGCTCGCCGTGTTGCCGGTGGGCCTTTCCACCGTTCGGTTACGTGTTATGATGATTTAAATACCTGACAAATGCTTCGCCGGCTTTTTGCTTGTGTTTCCTTACAATTTGCTCGACCTTTTCACCATCGCCCTCTTCCAGGGCGCGCATAATGTCCTCATGCTCCCGGAGGGAATTTTCCGGCCTTTCACGGTCAAAGGCAAAAACGGCCCTAGTTCGTTCACTGCCATCCCACATCTCAAATATCATTTTGTAAAGCCGTTTGTACGGCGAACACTGGTAAAGCAGCCGGTGAAAATCGCGGTTAAGAAGGCCATACCTGACCGCATCCCCTTCTTTTATGCACTCGCGCATTTCTGCTATTACCCCATTGAGACGTTCCATAACCTCGGGAGTCAAATTCGGCAAAGCTGTTTTGGCCGCATAACCCTCCAGAACACTCCTGATATTGAAAATCTCCTCGGCGTCTTCAGCGCTGAAAGTGGACACCTGCGCTCCCGTATGAGGCGTTATGGTGACAAGTCCCTGGGCCTCCAACATTCTTATGGCTTCCCTCACCGGGATTTCCGATACCCCAAGGTCGCCGGCTATTTTCTTGAGAACCAGCCTTGTGCCGGGTTTAAGATTGCCGTTGACAATGTTTTCCCGCAACACGTTATAAACAGCTTCAATCTTTGTGGTGATAAACTGTTCCTTGTTAATAAAATTCAGTTCGCTAATGGCCATCCCCTCCACAACAATCCACAGCCTAACTGCCGGATTTTTTTGCCTGTTTCCTGTATTTTTTAAGTAAGCCTAAAAATTCTTCGTCAGTCAAATACCTCTTTTTTTCAATCCCCATATTTTTTACGTCTTTCAACAAATTGCTCTTGCTTTCCTGATCAAGTTCAATTTCCAGCGCCTTCAACTTCATTTCAATCGACGTTAAGCCGCTCTTCTTCCCAAGAACCAGCCTAGGTTCGCGTCCCAAGAACCCGGGATTTATCGCGAACATGGCCAGGGGAGCCTTAAGCAGGGTATCTGCTCCTATTCCCGATTCCCGCGTAAAATTTCCTTCGCCCACAATAGGCTTGTTCGCCGCCAGCCTGAATCCCGTCATGGTTTCGACCAGTCCTGACAGCTCCACCAGTTTTTGCATTTCAATCCCCAGCTCCACACCAAGAAGCAATTGTAAAGCGGCGGCGACCTCTTCCGTGGCGCAGTTGCCGGTTCTTTCGCCTATCCCATTCATACAGCAGTGGACGACCTCGGCTCCGGACAATACAGCCTCAATACTTCCGGCCAGGGACAGTCCAAAGTCGTTGTGCGTATGTATTTCTACGGGAAGTTTTGTTTTTTCTTTCACATACCGGGTTAAATAGCGGATGGCCATAGGCAGAGCAGACCCCATCGTATCTACGAGTCCTATCGAATCGGGCGGACATTCGGCCATGATGACCGAAAGAAACCTGTCCAGGTCAGTTTCGTCAGCCCGGGTCGTATCGTAAGGAAACAAGACAGTATACAGCGAGTACTCCCTTGCCGCTTGAATTCCCTTAAGGCTCATCTCTATTACCCTGTCCACTTCCCACTTGAACTGCAGTTCAAGTTTCGGTTTGCCAATGGGAACTTCGATCACGACACCGTCTGCGCCGCAGTCTGCGGCCATTTTTATGTCTTCGGCCATAGCTCTGGCAAAAGAAAACACCTGGGTCTTTAAGCCCAGTTTTTTTATCTCTTCGATGGCGGACCTGTCCTCTTCGGAAACGGCGGGCATGCCAGCTTCAATGCGGTGGATGCCCGCTTCGGACATCCTTCTGGCGATCTCAACTTTTTCATCTTTTTTTAAAACGATACCCGGAGTCTGTTCTCCATCACGCAAAGTGGCGTCATGCAGCTTTATTCCCGGTTTAATGTCAATCCCGCGCCTTACTTCATCACAAAAATTGTAATTGCTAATCCACCAGTTCTCGTTCTTCCAGTAATTCATTCTTTTGTCTCCTCCTATGCTATTATACTCCTAATATCCGGGCTGTTTCTATAAATATTTATCCGGAGCACAGCCGGCTGTTCAGTTGTCTCTTTAACCTATATTGAAAGCAAGCGGGCCGGATTCTCCCTGGTCATAAGTTCAATTTCCTGTCGTTTAATGCCAAGATTAGCCAAAAGCTGGCAGTAAACCCTCAACCCTTCCGTCGGCGAAGGATGAACCGTCTGGCCGTAATCCGTAATCAGGCAGCAGTGCTCCGCCCCTACCTCCCTGATAACACTGGCTATTTCCTGGGGATCCTGCCTCCCATTGTGCGGCGAACACACCCCAAAAGACAAGGAAAGCGTTGCTCCCAGTTCCGCCAGTTCTTTAAGAACCCCTATCGTAAAGTCTTCCAGCCAGGCATTGGGATGAGTCACCTCCAGTTTTTTAAATCCGGCTTTCTTGCTCTCCCTGGCCAGCGCAAGCGCTTCCTGCGGCGATATATGACCGGTTCCCAAAATTACGTCATATTCCTTGCAAATATTGATAATCTCCCCTATTTCTTTCTTCAGAACATTGTTCTCATCCAGGATGCGCATGCCCTTTCGCGCATAACCGAAAGTGGAACCATTCACATAATGGCCAATCCAATGGCCTTTTTGGGCTTTTTCCAGTGCATACCCGGCATCGACGGTCGGAAGCCAGACCATTTTCCCTCCCGCCCTGGCTGTGGCCATAACACTCCTGGGATTGAGCTCGCCGTTGCACTCATTTAGAGCAATACCTCCAAAAACCCTGACTCCTTCAACCACTCTGGTGGCCGCATGAGCGGAGGCTACTGTCGAAGATAGATGTGTTTTAATAACTATTGCCTTCATACCTGCCCTGGCCGCTTCCTGGGCCAGGGTGATACTATCGCCATATCGCTGGACATAGTCCGGTCCAACATGGATATGTAGATCGATGGCGCCCTCTAAAAAGCTGTAATCCGCAAACATATGCTCTCTCCTTTGACTAAATAATTTAACTTAAATATATTATATATGATATAGCAATATATTTTTATTGATCTTTTACTGCTTTTTGCGCATTATTTGTCTAATTTTTTTTACATATTAGCAGGAATAGTCCTATTTTGAAAGAATTTAACATAGTAAAAATCTCAACAAAACACTTTAACTATACTGAAAATACGGGAGGAACTTATATGGCTAATTTTACCATGCTTGATCACGTTCTGAAAGTGGCCCCCCTGGTCAACCAGCTAACCCAGGCAGATGTCGGAATAGCCGTAAGCGACCTGGAAAAATGGCTTTGTTATTACCCGGCCCGAACCCTCGATTTGAAAGTACAGGTGGGCGCGCGCGTGCCTGAAGGCACCGTAACATACGAGGCCATGAGAACAAAAAAAAGAGTCGTCCAGGAAATAGACTCAAAGAATACCAAGTACGGCCTGCCGTATATTGGCGTTGGCCTCCCCATCCTTGACGAAAACGGAGAAGTAATCGGCGGAATTGGGGTTACGGAAAACACGGAACGCAAAGAGTTCCTGCTTAATACTGCCAAGGAACTTGAAAAAAGCCTCCAGGGAATTCAATCCTCGATGCAGGAAATCGCCGCCGAAGCCGAAGAACTGTCCGCTACCAGCCAGGAACTAAAAGCAATATCTGACGAAACCGCTGCAAGGGTTGGGGAAACTGCAACAATTCTTTCCTTTGTCAAAAACATAGCCAACAGGATAAACATTCTCGGGCTTAATGCCTCCATTGAAGCGGCCAGGGTCGGAGACGCGGGAAGGGGTTTTAACGTGGTAGCCAACGAGGTGCGCACTCTCGCCAGGGCAACCAATGAATCAACCGGCCAGATTTCAACAATAATTGAAAAAATAAAAGAGGGAATCAACTCCACAAATTCAGCCGCCGGCATGGTAAAAAACGTTACCCAGGAACAAGCGGAAAAACTTGCCGCTATCAATCCCATCCTCGAAAACCTGGCAATCCTGGTGGAAAAACTGACAAAAGCGTCCGAGGATTTATCCAGAGGGACTAAATAGCCCTGCAGCGGAAGATGTTATTAGCAGGTGACATCTGCTCCCAACGATTTGGAATCAGCATCGAAGAATTCGTACAGTTTACTTTTGAGATGATGGATACCTTCCTACAGCAGTGAAGAAGTCAGCCACATTAAAAAAGAATAGCTCGACGCTTTATTAGGTTATCTCCCATTTAAACCCATCGTTGAACCCGACGAAGAGCTTGGGGGATATACGGTGGCCGTTAACGAAATTGACCTGTACGGGGAAGGTAATACCTATGAAGAAGCGGTCAATGACCTTATCGACAGTATTCAGGAATACCTGGCCATCTACGTAAAACAAATTGAGCTTATATCTAAAGCGGAAACCAGAGAGAAAAATTTGTATCTCCTTAAACTCTTAAGATGTAATAACGACAGAGAAGAAATCAGGAAAGCGTTAGGACTTCAATAGTGCCGATAAGATTTTCACACGGAGAAATCAAGAGATTACTTGCTCACTTCAATATGAGACCTTCCCGAACCGGCAGCACTCTCTACTGGGGTTATGGCAAAGACGGCATCTGGCGAACATGCAAATTTGACTACCATAAAGACAGTGAAATACTTAAAGCCGGCACGGCCAACGCCATAGCCCATACCCTAAAATTCAAAAACGTACTGGAAATGAAAAACGTTATGCTAAACGAATTAGGTATCGACAACACCAGCAGCTTTTTCTCCAAAAAACTCTAAAATGCGAACCTCCTTTCAAATAGAATGCGTATAAGATAATTCTAGCGCCCCTGTTTTCTATATTTTACCAGGGGCGCGTCATATAATCAAAATAACCTCCCGTAGATTTAAAACGAAGATTTGCTTCCTGCCGATAAACTATAGGAATATCATACTCATCATTATCACGCGGTTCAGTTTTCGTCACTTTTACTGATAGCACCTCTAGCGGTTCAACGTTTAATACAATGACTGGTCTTGGCAAATATTCATCTGGTTTTTCTTCTACTAATACCACCTTCTAATACCTTTTTCACATGTATATTTCGACATCCATTGGGCTTTGTCCCGCTAATAATCAAGAACTTTTTAAGCAGACTCATATCCAAAAATATCATTTTTTAACGGGGGCTAGACTGCTCCGCTAGATTTTTGGACGAATCTAGTGCGAATAAAACAAGGGCTTCGGCATTTGAAGAATGCTGAAGCCCTTGACAATGTTGGGCTTGGTGCGGCTGAAGGGACTTGAACCCCCACGTCCTTGCGAACACTAGAACCTGAATCTTTTAAAACGATTTTTTCCAACCTTGCCATATTAGGATTTATACCTTGGTATTACTGGTTTTGGCGACAATTAAACTTATCGTTTTGCATCGTAAAAAATCATAGTTTTTTATAGTTTTTAGCCTAAAATTAGCCTATAAAAAACACCTTGGATCACTCCTCGGTGCTCTTTGCGACATAAGAATGCATTTATTACATCCTTCCTTTTAACAAAACAGATTTAATCTTAATTTTTTCATCCTCATCCAACTCCTTAAACACCCTGGCAAATGCAAGCACGGCGTCTTTATCTTTTTCCTCGTAATCCCTTAAGTTTATCTTGATTTGTAATTGAGATTTATCTGCTGCATGTTTCAAGGCTTCATATGTTTCTGAATTTAATGAATATAACTCAGCAATTTTTTCCGGCCATTCTTCAGGAACATTGCGTTTCCCTACCTCAACCGCAGATAAATACGCCGGAGTAACGCTCAATTTGTCTGCCATGTCTTTTAAAAGTTCATTATTATCTATTCTAAGCTTACGACACAGCTTCCCAAATTGCGTTAACATAATTAACCTCCTCTCATTTTTAAATATTTCTCCTTGGCTAATTATAACAAATAATGTACAGCCAGTCAACTATTTTTGTTGATTATTGAAACAAATAAAAAGAGGCCCTTTTCGGAGCCCCTTCCATGGTATTCACTATATCACTATATATAGTTAAAGTGGTATCCTACTGAGCAGAATAATATTACCTCCCTTCCTTCATTCTCCTAAGCATCGCCCAAACTTCTTTACGCAACACAGCCCGGTTCGGGTCACTCCCATCACTGATACCATTTTCAACCGCCCATTGCCGGTCTTCCTCAAAGGGGTCTTTCAATGATACCGGACCCACCTGGTTGGCGATTCCCAGGTACTCAGCGGGGTTGATATCGTTCCGCTTAGTCCAGTCTCCGTCCCACACCTCAAAATGCAGGTGCGGTCCTGTAGCGCTGCCGGTAGCACCCTGGATGCCAAGCTTGTCCCCGGCGACAACCAGCTGCCCAGCGGTGACAGCCACCTGGGCAAGATGGGCGTACAGCACATCATGGCCGTCAACCTGCCGGACAATGACATAATTGCCCCAGCCGGTAGGGTCCGCTCCCTTGGATCCAGGAGAGAATCTTGCCCGGATAACTACCCCCGGGCTGACAGCATAAATACTTTTGTCCGCGCCATCAGCAACCACATCTATACCAGGATGATATCCTTTGCGGTATTGTGAATTTTTGCGCCCGTACTCCTGAGAGATGCGTCCGTTTTTTACTGGCAGCATGGCCACTTACTCCTTTGCGTTTTTGGTAGTAGAGTACAATCCTGCCGCAGATAGCCCCACAGCCGAGCCTATTATGATGCTTTGCAAAGGTTCCCAGCCTTCCTGGGCGCCATATGCGCTGGCAATCAATACGCCCAACAACCAAGCTACTAGGCCCATATACTTATGCGCCGATTCAGGGATTATTGTTTTTGCTAATGCCACAATGGCAATAATTAAAGGCACTACAGCCACTCCATAGATACTTTCCATTTCTACATTCCTCCTAATTTTTCCGCAATCTCATCAATCCTGTGATGCGCAGATTTTGTAGACTGCTCCACCACAACCATGCGCTCGATGAGGGAGTTATGCTTGTCCACTTTTTTCTCAAGCTCTTGTATCCGGTAATTTGTAAGCTTATTTGCGGTTAGTATGCCGCCGAGAGTGCCTATCCCGGTACCGCAAAATGATAAAAGAGCAACCATAACCTCAGTGTTCAATCTTTACCCCCTCCTCACGATAATAATCTTACCGTTGATATAATTAACGGTATCCCCAAATCCCTCATGAGTATGCCGGGTAGGGGTGTAAGTGCGTCCCTCGATAATCCTGGGGGCCGCATCCTTGTCCACCAGTACGCCGTTGACGTTGTACTCCAAGCTGCCGGGCACCAGCACCTGGTATTGTAGGCCGCATAGGCACATGTAGTATGGATGAGGCTCAGCAGATTTGACCATCTTAGCTATATCACAGGCAAAATCCTCATAGCTTGGTATCCACCAATAGTTTGTATCTGCTGCCAGTCCTGCCCCGCCGCCATACCGGCCAGCCAGGTCCAGGGCATGGCCTGTTTCCCGGGCCCACTCCTGCCACTTGGATAAGTCGTCGCCCAGCAGCTCAAGATGCAGGCAATGCCCGGCCTCGTGAGCCCATATATCTACCTGGGCAATCAAGTCGCGGTCACTTTCCGGCAGAACATCGACCATGGGGATATAGACATATTTGCGGTTTGGGTCAGTGTGTGGGTTACTGCCGTTGACAACACCCGGGTTAGGATTGTACCCCAGATATACCGTCCAGGCCTGTAAGATGTCCTGGATATTTGGGATGATCCGCTCCATCGGCTCCAGGGCATACTGGCGAAAAATGTCCTGGTATTTTGACGATCCGATAAGTTGCATGGCTATCCTCCTTTCATGGGCATAAAAATACCGCCCTATTATGAGGCGGCTTACTGCGCATTTTAGTCCTACAGTTCAATAATCAATTTGTCATTTTGCACTTTATCTTCTCGCGTTTCTAAGACAACCGTTCCGGTAAGC
>JANLFJ010000031.1 GCA_024655825.1 Peptococcaceae bacterium
GCCTGAGAGCGGAAGTGAGTGTCAACACCAGGCAGGGCATCCCAACCGGCCGGAACAACCCCCAAGAAACGGACAGAGAAAGCAGGGGCTCCTGGGAGATCATCCCCTGGGCCAAAAAGAACGGTCTTGACCCCAACGAAGTGACCAGGGCGGGGTACGGCTTCGAAGTGAAAGTCAAGACGACATACCGGACCGACTGGGAGACGAAGGTGCCTGCTCCGGCGAGCCCGCACGGCGGCGAATACAGGGGGCCGGCCAGGGTGGTGGCCCAATTTTACGACACCAGGATGCGCTTTGCCGGGCAGGTGGACCTTGAGACGACGGGAGGCAGGCCTGGGGACAAAGAAACAACCTGGGAACTCCCCCTGAAAAGATTCGACTATTCCGACGGCACATACGCCTGGGAGAGGAAACACTACACCGCTGTCAGCGACCCGGACGGCCGTTACGGGGTGAGAGTCATCGTTTTCGACTGCGGCAAAAGCGGGCTGTCAATTTGCCGGGACAAATACGTGACTATCCACGGCGACCTGTACGACGACATCTACACCCGCCCGGCCGCCAAGGAGGAATATTACCATAATTAGCGGGTGAGGGAATGAAAATATCCTTCTGGATGATATCCGGCCTGTTTGTTTCCATCCTGATTATGGATGTAACAACCGTCTGGGCGACCCGCAATAAAATCGGGGTTGCCCTGGATATGGCTCTCGATGCGGCGATGGTCGGCGGTTTGCTGGAATACGACGCGAAAGGCGGGAAAAGCATTATTGACGAAAGCAAAGGTTATGCTCTTGCCGTGGGTTTTCTTAAAAATAATTTAAGGTTGAACGACCAACTGGAAAACGACTTGCTGAAAAATTCAAAATTTATAGCGACTATTGTTCAGGACGGGAATAAACCGAGAGGGAAAGTTTTATTCAGTACCGTCATCAAGGCAATGACACCGAAATTATTTGGAATGGAGGGCATCCCGGTCGTTATTACGAAGACCCGGTACCATCTCAGCAATTACAAGTAGTTTAGTGGAGGTGGTGTTTTGAAGCTGCTGCTGGCCACAAACCATCCCGAAATAGACGCCCTTGTGGAAAAACTTGAAACCGAAAAGGGTATAAAAGAGCTTGAAAAATTGCTGAAACAGGAGGGTTTTAACCGGTGGGTCAAGCCAATCCTTATTGTCGACCATGTGCTGTACAGGGAAAGGCTTATCGAAAAAGCGAAGGCGGCCCAGCCGGATGTTGTCCTATTGTACGACAGGCTGCCGGGTACCGTAGACCTGGAAATACTCCTGGAAGAACTTAGACTGGAAATAAAAAACAGCGAAGGTAAAGACAGCCGGGTTGTCTTTCTGACATCCCTTGAACAGGGTTCAACCCTTTTGCGAAAGGCCGTCGAGATTGGAGTATGGGATATTGTTTCAGGGAAAGACATTTACCCGCTTGATGTCATTCGCCGCATCTACCAGCCGGCAAATTACTCCGACGCCGCCCGCTTTCGACTTGCCTCCGACGACAAAAGCCATGTCAGGCTTGTGCCCAAATACGTGGAAAAAGAAAAAATAGTCGAGGTTCCGGTGATCAAAGAGGTTAAAGTTACGGAAGTGGTTGAAAAGACGGAATATGTGCGGGTCGGCAATGTGAAGGGGATAAAAGAAACAATACTGGTCTGGTCGCCTTTTGAATCAGGCAAGACGTTCCTTGCCGTTAACCTGGCGGCAGCCCTGGCTGGGTCGGGATTCAAGATCGTGTTGATTGATGCGGACCTCAAGAACAGGGCGCTGGAAAATTATTTCGACATGCAGCGAGAAGAGAAGTATGTGTTTTTAAAAGCGATGAAAAACCGGCTGAACCCGGAGGAAGTGCTTGGCAGCTGCCATGTATACAAGAAAAACCTCTACGTATTGACTCTCCCTTCCGGGAAAGCAGAGCTGCCGGAAGTGACGGCGGAAGATTTCTTTTTTCTTTACGATAACCTGCGCGGCGAAGCCGATCTTTTCGTTCTGGACGGGGATAAGAATTTAAAAAGCACGCTGGCCCAGTGCGCCCTGAAATTGTCTTCCCGGATCCTGCTGCCGGTTACTCTCGACCTGGTGCGTGCCCGGTTGTTAAGGGCAGCCCTGGGAGAGCTTACCGCCGCCGGCGTCCCTTTAAGCAAGCTGGAAATTGTTTTAAACATGCATGTCAAGACCGAGGCTCCCCGAAAGAAAGAGATCGAAGAGCTGCTTGGCTTTAAAATGCTGCCGGTTGATATTCCGGCCGTTTTCGATACCGCTTTCAAAAGCATATATGAAGGCGTTCCGGCCTTTGATGCAAGCGGCGCGCCAGGTGCGTTTGTCCAGGCCGTCAGCACGCTGGCGAACCACCTGTGCGGCGGCGAAATAAAGCGGGGCAAGCTGCAGGCAGCGCGAAAAAGGCTGTTCGGATTTTAAACTCAAAACAGCTTTGGGGAAAGGAGGACGGAGTTTGAGAAAACAGCGGCTTGCCCTTATCGTCCTAGGCCTGCTCATTTCTTTGGGGTCTGCCTGGTTCATGTACAGTTCAACGGAGCGTTTCGTGCAAAAGGCACCGGTGGTCGTGGCCTCCAGGGAAATAGAACCACTCGAAAGATTTACCCCGGAAAACGTCAGGGTGGTTTTCCTGCCGGCGCAATACGTGCTGCCCGGAGCCGTGACCACAGTGGACGCGGTTGCGGGCAGGCTGGCCGGGACGAGGTTGTATGAGGGCGAGCAGGTCCTGGGGGCCAAAATTGACCGGGAAGAAATTGTACCGGCGCAAGATGAGAGATACCTTTTTATTCCGTACAACAAGATCGTTTTGACGCCGGGGCAAAAAATAGACCTGTACCTTCTCTATAACTCCGAGAAATCGCCTTATGCAGGGGCTGAGAAAGTGCTTGCGGATAAGGTCGTGGCCTCCGTAATTAACGAAGCCGGCCAGGATATTCATCATGGAGCGAAGATAAACGAAATGAGCAAATTATCCGGGATTGAAATAATTGTTACGGAGGAAGAAATCAAATCGTACCTGGAAAAGGTTCGTTATGCCAAAGAGTATCTCGTCAGGCAAAAACAAGGGGGTTAAGCATGAAGGCCATCCTGGCTACCAATAATCATAAAATAGACCGTTATATCACGACGACTCACCAGGACATCCTGGTTTTGGCCCAGGTTTATGAGAGCGAAAGGTGTTTTGAATCCTTAAATATTCATAAACCTGACCTGGTTGTATTCAGCGACGCCCTTATTAAAACGCACTCTTGGGCCGGACAGCGGGAGGCGATCGAGAGGATAAAAGAAACTTCTCCCGGGGCCAGCCTGGTAGGCCTGTTCACCAGGAGGAAACTGACAAGCAGGCAGGAAAAAGAACTGCAGGACATGGGAATAAGGTACCTTTTTTCCCCCATCACCGGTCCTGACCTGAGCGTACTGCTTTACGATGTTGCCGCCCCGAAAAAATTCAACAAGAGTATTAAGCTGATTGCTGTCTGGTCCCCCAAGCCCGGAGACGGCGCCAGCCTGACCACGGAAGCGGTGGCCCAACTTTTATGGGCGAACAGGACTTACGACGAGGAGATGATTGGAGTTCTTGATTTTAATATCAGGACCCCTTCTTTGAAATACAGGTTTAAACTGGACGAAGCCAGGTTGATTGATGAGCTTCTTCCTTACATCGGGGGAGGGTTTTTGACCGCCGGTTTGCTGGAAAAGTATGCCCGGGCGGTCCAGAAAAAAAACGGGCTGCGGTTTGTTGGCGGCATCAGGAGGCCGGAGTTTTACAGCAAGTACCACCCGTCGTGTTTTAACGGGCTGTGCGAGGCGGCCGGCGATTTGTTCAGCAAGACAGTGATCGATGCGGGCAATGTCATTGACCATGCCGGGACAATTACCGCCTTGAAGAATGCCGACCTGGTTTTGGCCGTGCTGCAGCCGAACTATGTTTCCAAGCAGTGCTTAAAACACAGCCTGGGCTTGTTTCCCGCTTACGGCATTAATCCTCATAAGATTAAGGTGGTTATAAACCGGTTTTCGCCTGGGATCGACGATGCCCCGGAGTTGATTGCCTCCGGCCTGGATGTGGAAGTGATCGGGACGCTTAGCGACCTGGGTCCTGCGGCAAACATGATCGGCGACACTTCAGTTTTTGATGATGCCGCAAACAGGGCGGTATCTTCATACCTTGCTTCGCTAAACGAAATTTTGGAAAAATGCGGTTTGAGCACAGAAAAAGACAAGAAGAAGAAAGGCGGAATTTTTTCCAGGGTGTTTGTGAGATAAGGAGTGTTTGGTTATGCCGGATGGTCTGCAAAACCAGGGGTGCTTCAAACGAATAGAATATGAAGAAGTCTTGGAACTCACCACCAGGTATCTGGCGGACCCCCCGCTTGAAGCCGGGCTAAAAGAATTCCACAGCAGGATGTTGAATAACGCTGTGCGCCGGGATCCCTCGGCCAGGGAGTATATTAACCTGATGACGGACTGTTTTCTTGATACTGGCCCTTACCTTGTGGAGGGGATGACCCGGGAAGAACTGGTTAGGAAACTCTTCCAGGACATGTACGGGCTTGGGCCGATCGAACCCCTCATTGACGACCCGGAGATTCAAGAGGTTAATGTGAACGGTTATAACAATATATGGTACGAGAAAAACGGGTTGAAACGCAGGGCTGAGGGGATACAATTCGCCAGCGATGAGAAGCTTAAGCAGGTTATTGACCGGTGCCTGCCGGACAAGGAGGTAAACCGCCTGGCAACCTTCGCCCAGTCGAATTTCGATAATTCGCGCATCTATATCGGAATACCTCCGGTGGCCAGGGTCCCTTATCTCAATTACCGGAAGTTTTCCGTTTTCACGGCTTCGGAAGAGCAGTACCTGGCTACGGGAACCATCACCAAAGAGGCGCTTGAGATTCTAAAGCTCCTGGTTGGACACAGGGCCAACATCACCATTATTGGCCCGCAAAACGCGGGGAAAACAACACTGCTTTGTTTTCTTACCGATTATTACCCGCGGCATTTCCGGATCGGCGTGCTGGAAAGCCCTGATTTTGAGACTACCATCGAGCGGCGCCGGCCGGAAGGCAACGTCTTTTCTTTGAAAGCAGACGAAAAGCTGGGGGTTACGGAGCTGGACATTTTCAAACACGCCCTGCGGTTTTCCGCGGATGTCCTGATCATCCCGGAGGCTCGCGGCGCGGAAATGGAAGAAGTGCTGAAAGCGCAGCGGCGGGGCAACCGCGGCAGTATGACCACCGCCCACAGCATCTCGCCGGCCAACCTGGTCGATGACATGGTGTTGATGATTACGGAATCGGGAAAACAGTATCAACTTGACTTGTTGAAAATGATGGTGGCCAGGTCTTTGGACATCGTCATCGCCATGCATCATTTTCCGGACGGCAAACGCAAGGTGATCGGCATTTCGGAAGTGGATTATGAGGACGAGCAAAAAAGGGTAGTGATCAATGAAATTTTCAGGTGGGAAAAAAACACGCTGGTCCGCACAAATAATGTTTTACGGGAGGAATTGGTCTACAGCCTGCTCTTTCACGGCGCTTCCCTGGACGAACTCCGGCGGAAGGGGCTGGTTTGATGAACGGGCTGGGCTTACTGGTCTGCCTGGGTTGGGCTGTCGGCGTTTTTTTAATTGTTTATACCGCCGGTCTTTCGTTTTTGAAAAAAATGCGTTTTCGTCTCGTTTTCCAGAAGGATAAAAAAACGCAGAAGCATTTGCTGCTGGCCGGCAATCCGCGGGTAAAACGGTGGAAGGCATACATAGAGGAACACGCGGGATTGGCCGGTTTAAACTGGAGTTTCAACCGGTTCATGCTGTACTCGCTGGCTGCGTGTATTACTGGATCTTATCTTGCCGGCAAATATCTCCACAACATCTACGTTGTTATTCCGCTGGGGTTTGGCTTTTCGCTGCTGCCGGGAATACTCCTCGATTTTTTTATCAACAGGAAACAGCGCCTGCTGGAAAAACAGCTGATTGCCGCGGTTCAGCACTTTATTTCCGAGTACGGAACGCTGCCCAATATTGTTTCTTCCTTGAACAACATTTTGCCGGTAATTGATTACCCGCTTTTTGAAGAGTTGGACCGCTTGATCAGGGAACTGAACAGCGGCAGGTCCAGCGAAGCGGCCCTTTTCTCTTTTGCCGCCAGGATAAACAGCCGCTGGGCTTACCGCTTCGCGCATATCCTCAATTTGAGGATAAACAGGGGCGTTGACATCAACGCGATGCTCTTTAACCTTTACATGGATATGAAAACCCGGCTTGTAAAGGAGAAGGAACGCGGCATGGAAACCATCGGCGTCAGGATGGAGAGCTATCTCATGTATTTGTTTATCCCGGTGATGTACGCTTTTTCCGCAAAGATTAACCCTGAGGCCCATTACTTGATGACCCGCACCGCCGGGGGCAGGCTGATGATGTTTGCGGCCGCTCTTTTGCTTGTGGCCGGCATTTTTTTCAACCTTCGCCTGGGCAGTTCGAGGATAAAATAGAAAGGCGGGTGAACAATGATCGCCGCGGCGCTTTTCGCTTTAGGGATAGCCTTGTTGTTTGCGGGGCTGTTTGTCGTGAAGAGGACAAGCCGCTTCCGGGAAGATCTGTTTGCTGCCAGGAGAAAACGTCTCCTCGGCATGATGCGCCCCTTGCTCTACCTCAGTCCTTGGCAAAGGCTGGCAGGCTGCGGCAGGCTTCATTCCACGGCCGGGCTCGAGGACCTCTTAACCAGGGCAGGCAACCCAGGGGGCATAAAGGCCCGCCATATTCTGCTGGCCCGTGCCGTTTCGCTGGTTTTGGCAGTGCTGGCGCCGGCCGCTTATTACGGTTTTTTTGCCGTTTCCCAGTCGGCCCGGCATCTCGTTTCTTCCGGCGGTTTGTCCGTTTTTGAGAACCCGCCAACGGCGGCGCCGGCGGCAGCCGTTTTCATTTTCGCCGCGGCGGCGTTTTATGCTCCGGGGCTGATTATACTGGCGATGGTAAAACGCAGGGAAATGATCGTCCTCTCCGAACAGGGATTGTTCACGGAGATAGTATTCATTTCTTTGAGAGCAAAATTAAGTTTGCGGGACTCCATAATGGAAGCCGCCAAAACAACCGTATATTTAAAACCTTATCTTGCCGCATGTCTCAATGAGTGGCACACCAGCAAGGAAAGGGCCTTAAGCAACCTTAAACAGTCGGTCGCGGTTCCCGGTTTCCAGGTCGTCATCGACCTGTTGCTGCAGGCTGCTTCGGTAGGAGACGAGAGAATCGCCGGTTTTCTGGAAGAGAACAAAAAGCTGGAGGAAGAGCTCAAAAACATAGACATCTCGGCAAAGTCGAAAATCAGGCCCCTGGTCATGACCGTTCAAATGGTTTTCCCCTTTTTAATCCTGCTTATTGTTTTGTTTTACCCTCTGATCACGCAAGTTGAACTCCTGATCTACAGTTTTTAACCAGGAAAGGTGGTGAGGGCGATGGTGGGCAAATTTTTTAGAACGAAAAGAGGCAGTATCATTGAGAACATTATTTATCTTATCATTATCGGCGCGCTCAGCTTTACCTTTTACTCCACAAAGTTCAAGACGCCGATGGAATCGCAAATGAATTCACTTAACGAAAAAATCCAAACCTGGACGAGTTCGGAATGAAAGAATGCCAAAAGGAGGTTGACCGGGTTGGCGGTTCTCAATCGTTTTTTTCCAGCCTTAAAGGCAATATGATCCAGGTCTTGCTGGCGATTGTCATCATGGGAGCGCTGAGCTATGCTTTTTGGAACAGCTGGCAGGACGGGATCAAAAACGCCGGGAGCAGTATCAGGTTAAAAATTGAAACGGATGACTGGCTGTCCAAGCAGTAAAAAAAGAGGTGGAAAACAATGCTGACCAAGGTGGTTTCGTTTTTGAAGGGGGAAAAAGGCTATCTCATGCTGGAAGCGGTAATCGCCATACTCATGATTGGGGCGGTGACCTTTTTTGTCGTTAACTCCGATCTTTTACCCGGACTAAGGGCAAAGTGGGAGATGCAGAGCGATATTATCCAAAACAACTGGCTCAATTAGGGGATATAATATGCTGTTGAAGCGTTTCTGCAAAGAGCAAAAAGGCCACGTCTTGCTGCAGGCGATGCTCATCATCCCCATGCTGTACCTGGCCCTGTTTTTGCCTTTCGGTTTTTCCGTGGCCCAGCATAAAAGAAGCGTTTTAAATGACGTCCTGGACATGGCTTTGCAAAAAGCCGCGGTGGAAGGCGGGATAACGGCGCCGGTAAGGCAGGAGATCATTGAAACGTTGAGGGTCAGGGGCTTCAACCCGGATGTTGTTACGATTGAACCCGGAGGGTACATTCAAAAGCTGCGCGGGGAAACAATCAGCATTACAATTTCGGTACCGGGGAGTATAGATTCTTTAAACGGGGTGAAAGCGATCGGGGGAACACCGCCTCCCGCCGGCTGGCGGATTACCGCTTCGGGGAGCATTATGAGCGAAAAAATACCGTAGAGGAGGGAGTTGAGTTATTTTTAAATCAGCGCGCGTATTTATGCGCAACGAAAGAGGCTTTATGCTTTTGTCATTGCTCATGTTAATACCCCTCTTTTGGCTGCTCTGGTGTTTGACGCTTGACGGCGCCAACGCCAGGTACACTTCGGCAAGAGTGAAAATGTCCTTAAACCGGGCGGTCAAGGGAGCCGTTGCGGCTGTAAACATGGACGCGCTGGCGGGCGGTGTGGTGGAGATAGACGAAGCAAGCGCCCGCGCCGTTTTTGACAGCCTGCTGCGGGATAACCTTAATCTTAATCTCGACTTTTCGCCCGCGCAGGATTCCCCCCTGCTGGCCGCTCCCTCCGTCCTGGTGTTTTACGTTTGCCAGGGTCCCGATTACCCGTATGTCTTCAACACGGTCATGGGCCTTTCTTATACCTTCAATAATCCGGGGGTGCTGGCCGTGATCAGGGCCAGGTGCAGGCACAGGTTCATGGGCGGCTTTGAGCAGGAGATATATGCGTATTCGGCCGCCGAGATTAAAAGATAGCATTACAGAAGGATGGTGATCGTTTGGAAAGATGCTGGCGCATTCTTTCACTGGCACCGCTCCTTTTTTTAAACAGCGCTATGGTTTTTGCCGCCGCTTACATCGATGACAGTTTCAATGACCTGGGCCAGGTGGATACTGTCCATACCACGGCGGAAGTGGATACCGCCAACGGATGGGTGACCCTTTCCCGCTTGAATATGGCCAATTCTCTGCTTCTTTATGCCGAAAGCCGTGACCTGACCCTGGTAAACGGCGACGCGGTGGAAACATACCAGCCGTCCGGCGGGTTGATGGTCAAAAACAGCGCTCTTTCCGTCAACGGCGGTCTAAAAAGTCCGGTCAGCATTTCCGGGCACAGCCCGGGCGAGTACCTGGTGCTGGAAAAAGGAAGCAGGGAAGCCGTTTACTACCAGTATGACGGTACGGGCATGATGAAAAACGGTTCTTTGGGCGTCAGCTTGTTAAACAACCCCCTGGCCATGTCTGCAGGCGCCGGCTACGATTTTTCGCTTCTCGACGGCAGTGCGGTTAAGTCGTACAGCTTTGACGGGGGCGGCTTCGTGTTAAACGACCAACTGAGCATCAATCTGGAAGGGGCGAGAGCTGTCGGCATTTCGGCCGGGGCCGGTTCTGGCGAATACAGCGTGGTGGACGGACTGAACAAAAAGATGCTGAGCTATGTCTGGAACGGATCGGCCATGGAAAAAAGCGAAGCCCTCAGTATAGAAACCGGCCTGACCTCTCCCCGGAGCGTTTCCAGGGACGGCAATTTGTTTTTCGTGGCGGACGACAGCGGGGTCAAAGCGTTTAATTATGACGGCTCTCGTCTTTTAGCCAATCCCTTTTTGTCTGTCGAGGGGCTGTCAACTCCGCTGGCGGTCGCCGTGAAACCCGGCGGTCTTGAATATGCGGTTTTACAGTACGACGAAAGCAGCCGTCTGGCCGTAAGTTACTATGCCTTTGACGGCTTGGAGATGAGGGAAGTCCCGGCGCTCCGCGTCTCCGGCCTTTCAGGTGTCCCGTACGACAATGACCAGCTGCTGGTAGGAAAAGGGGTCACGGCTGCCCGCGGTGTCTCCGGATTGAAGCTGACCGCCGAAACGGAGTTGCCCACTGGGACTGAGATTGCCTGGGAGACGACGGTTGACGGCGTGACCTGGAAAGAAATATTGAATAACGGCCCGGCGGTAAGGTTCGATACTCCCGGGACAAAACCCAATTACAGGGCCGTACTTAAGACAAGCGACATTACGCTTTCGCCTAAAATATTCAGCGTTTGCCTGTCGGATGCCTCCCTGGCGGTCGATAACATGAAGATAGTGAATATCGTGGGCCCGGAAATACCCGGCAATCCTCCTCTCCCGACAGGCCAGCCCGTGAAGATATGGGCGGGGTACAACGTGACCTTCCAGGTGGAGACGAGAGGCGGCGCCGAACTGGTGAGCGCATCCATACACGCGGCGGGCGTTCCGGCGATCAATTTGAGCTGCGAGCCTTTATTCCCGGCAGGCAGCGATAACAACACCTGGCAGGGAACCTTTCACACGCCCGTTGACGTGCCCCGGGGAACCCTTTTGGAGATGGACGTTACGGCCGGCAAAGGAGCCGGCCAGGCTTTCGCCTCATACCCCGGTTTTGCGGAGATTTACGCTTCGGCCCTGGAAAACCACCTGATCCATTTAACCCACTGAGATGGAGGAGTGTATAGGGTGTGAAAAGACCAGCTTATCTTTTGTTCTTCATGATTATTCTTCCTATGCTGTTCCAGGCCCGCGCAGACTGTGCCGGCGATTACGGGAACGGTTCGGCCGGCGACATTACAATCACGGCGGCCAAAAACTTAAGCAGCTACAGCAACAAAAACTTCCGGAACCTCACCATCGAGGCCGGGGGCAACCTGGTCGTCGATACGGAGGCGACCGTTTTCGTGTCGCAAACCCTGACCGTGAGAAACGGCGGGCGGATAACCAGCGCAAACGGTTCAAACGGCTATTATCAGTATGACTATTCTATTGAGGGTTACAGGACTTACAGTCCCACCCAGGGCAAAAACATAACCATCAACGCCGCCAATATCGTTGTTTCGGCCGGGGCGGACCTTGCCGCTGGCACCGGCGGCAAGGGGTATCCCGGGTACAGCGGCGGAAGCGGGACCTGGGGTCCCGGCAGCGGCGCCCAGGGAGGCGGTATAGATTTATATTTCGAGACCCTGACCGTAGACAATGCCGCAATCGTTTCAGGCAACGGCGGGCCGGCCGGCGACAACCAAATCTACCGGTACAGCTCCGGCGGGGGCGGCAGTTCAGGCCACGTGGGCCTGCACGGGGGAACGATAAGCCTAGTTAACGGGGCGAGGATAGAAACGGGCACGGGAGGAAACGGCCAGCACGCCACCTCATGCTGGGTGCAGGACGGCGGATCGGTATCGGCAGGGCCGGCGGGTTCAAGCGGCAGCATCAGCCTGGAGGGGACCACCTTGACCGTTGACGCCGCCAGTTCCATCAAAACGGGGCTACCCGGCACGCCGGGGACCGGGTATCCTTATTCAGGCGGCACCAGCGCGGGGGCCTATGCCGGCGCCGCCGGTTCTTCCGGAAACATCAACCTAAGCAACTTCAGCGCCGTCGACATCTTCGGCCTGGTCCGGACCGGAAACGGCGGCAGCGGCACATACGGCAGCCTGAATTATTATTCCTACGGCGCGAGCGGCGGGAACGCCGGGACGATAAGCATAACCGGCGCCGGTACGGCGCTGCGGGTTCATTCGACCGGGAGGATCGCGGGCGGCACGGGCGGCAGCGGCGGCACTCCCGCCAGTGCTGGGCCGGGCGGGGCCGGGGGCAAAGGCGGGGATGTCGTCGTTTCCGTTTCCCGGCTTGTCCTGGATCCCGGTTCCCTGGTCTGCGCGGGTGCAGGCGGCGCAGGCGGCAACGGCAAAGACGTTTCCAGCTACGTCAACTGCGCGGGCGGCGCGGGCGGCGCCGGGGGCAGCGTTACGCTCGCCGTTTCCGGGGCAATCGACAAAGGCAACGAAATAAACATCAAAACCGGCCCGGGAGGAAACGGGGGCGATTGGGGCGGATACTACACATACAATGAATACTCAGGTTACACCTACTATTTTTGCGGCGGTAGCGGGGGCAAGGGAGGCAGCGCCGTCGTAAACCTCCCTGCCGGCATTGCCGCCCTTTCCAACCACCTGGTGGAAACAGCGGGCGGCGGGGCCGGCCACAATATTACCTACAATTACACCAACCAGTACTGCACGAAATATTACTACCCGGGCACGGGCGGGGCCACCGGCGACCTGACCGTTAACGCGGCCGGCGACCTTGCCCTGAACGGCCCGCGCGTGTTTACCTTTTCCAGGCCGGGAAGCGGCAATGTCTGGACGCCGAACCCCGCGGTGAAATCGAACAACGGCAGCAGCGGCAGCTGCACGTTCAACGTGGCCGGTCAATTGAACATCGCCGCGGACAACGCCGTTTTTTTCGACGACATGGCTTACGGCGGGTACGACGCGGCGAACAGTTCCTCATTGACCATCAACTGCACGAACATAGTTTTCAACTGTAACAGGCCGATCAAGTGGTCCAACGTTTCCGGGGGGACACTGGGCATAACAACGGACCTGCGGCAGTTTCCCTACACCCACGAGCAGCTGACGGGGTTCACGAAAGACTCTGCCCAGACCATTGCCAGCCACATCTACAAATTCACCTGGACGAACACGGCCGATTTGTTCTGCGACATACCGCAGGACGGCTTCCAGGTCAGCCAGGACGTGTCCTTTACCCTGGACGAGACGATCTACAACCGGTTTCTCAAGCTGTTCACCAGCGTCAGGAGGTACAAGTCCGAGGACGGCGGCACCAACTGGCAGGAGATCACTTCCGGGCCCATGACCCGCACCTGGACCTGGAGCGCGCCGGCCACGGTCAAAGGGAACAGCAGGCTGAAGATAGGGGTCACCCCATACGGGTTTGCGGCGGGGGTTTCCGAAATATGGCTGAACGGCGTAAAGCTGAACACCTACTGGACCCCGACCGCCGCCAACCCCCCGGCGATTGTCAGCTACAACTACGCCATCCTGGGCACCGACGTCGGCGTGCCCACCGTTACCCTGACCGTGAACGGCAACGAGGAAATAACGGAAAACCCGGTACTGAACGTATGCATCAATGCCGTAGATAACGTGACAAAGGCGGAAAACCTTAAATACTACATCAGCCACAACAACGGGCTGGGCCTGACGTCAATTCCTTATTCCGGCATTTCCAGCTACAGTTACGACCTTTCCGGGTTCTGCGCCGGCGGAAATGCGCCTTCGGGATACTACAAGCTTATGGTCAAGGTTATCGACGAATCTTTTAATACCGGGATCGCCACCCGGACCATATATTATTTAAAAACGGAAGACAAACCGGCCCAGCCGATAGAGGCTTCAGCAGGCAATCAGGGCGGTTTCGTCGTTAAAGACTGGTCCGGGGCAAACAACCTTACGGCAATAGACTATGAAGGCCAAACAGCCTTTGTGGCGAACAAAAACAGCGCGGAACTGGATTTTGCTTCCGCGCCGTACCCGTATTATCAGATTCGGATTAATGAAAACGGCTACGGGCCGGTAACCGCCAGAACGGTGAAAAGAAAACTGCGCCTGCCTCCGGGGGAAGGGGTTCATATCATTGATGTTCGCTACTGCAATGAGGACAGGATCCCCGGAGAAGAGCAGCAGTTTGCGCTTATTGTCGACAGCACGCCGCCTGCGCTGTCGATCAGAGCCGACGGCGGAGCCGCGGCAACAGGGTCGACCTCTATCCGGTTGAGGGTGACGGTATCCGACAATATTTCGCCGCTGGCCAATCTTAAGTTCAGCTTCGATCGGGTCAACTGGGACGTGGTGTTGAGCAACGGCTGCGTCACCAAGAGCAGGTTGGTCCCCGGACTTAACTACATCACCCTTTATGCCAGGGACGAAGGCGGCAACATTGGGCAGGCCACCTGTTCCATCTGGAAATTATGAGAGGGGAGGTTGAAGTCATCTGGTAAACACGCTGGTTGTTTGCCTGGCCACGGCGGCAGCCGTCATTACCGATCTTCGCACGAGGACCATCTACCGAAGGTTGACTATACCCGTGTTTTTGCTGGGCTTGGCCTGGACGGCAGCGCCTTTAGCCCGGCTTTTCCCGGAGATTACTTGTGACCTGCGGGGGCTGTTTTTGCTGATTAAAATATTGTGGACCTGGCTGGGACCAAGCCTGCTGGTGGCAGTTTATTCCATATTTCTCTTCTGGCTGGGAATTCTTGACGGGGGTGACGGACAGTTTCTCATTGCCATCACTCCCTGGTGCGGCGGCAGCCTGATGCTGAAGATTGCCTGGTTCTTTTACCCTGCGGCGTTCGTCTATCTTTTCCTTTATTTGTTGTATACATACAGGTTCGACCTGAAGACGTTGCTTTTGGACCAGGGCAGGGACCTTGTTTTGATGCTGAGGTGCTGGCCGATCATTTTGGCCAATATTAAGAACCGTGAAAACCATGTGCTGGTGAAGAACATACCTTATTCCAGCGGCAGGTTCGAAAGGCCTCCCGGCATGGTGGCGATAGGCGCCGCCGTTCTGCTGGGCCTTGTGTTTTAGAAAATCTATTGGAGCGAGACAAGGGGGGATTGAGATGGAAATCGGCAAGATCGCCGAAATTATTGACCGGATGCGGGATAACAACAGCATCATTAATAAAAGAATGCTGGAAAAGGAAGACGTCTTGAAGGAACTGGCGCGTGTCCAGCAAAAGCTTGCCTCCCTGGAACAGGACATCCTCAGGTTGAACCTCGAACAGCAGCGGCTTGATGTTGAAATCAGGCCCCTGATGGCGGATTATCTCCAGAGTAATGTTTGGCAGGATGCCGGCGATGATGTTCTCGCTTAGGTAAACAATTATATTGCAATTACGGAAACCATGTAATAGAATTATCATGTAACCTGAAGACAATTGAATAAGCTTAAGCTTTCAAGGTGCCCTTTTAAAGGGAGAATAGGGAAGCCGGTGCAAATCCGGCGCGGACCCACCACTGTAAACGGTGACGAATCCCCATCAATTCCGGCGAGAGCCGGCGGCCACTGTGCATGACACGGGAAGGCGGGGAAGAGGATGAACCGTAAGCCAGGAGACCTGCCTGAAAGCGCGTGAACGCGTCCGAAGGGGATGTAAGCGGTCACGGTTTAAGCGGCTTTTAAGATGGGGAAAGGTCTCTTGGCTAATGCTAAAGAGACCTTCAGTTTTTGTCAAACAGCTTCTTTACGTTCCTTCCATACTCCGCCCCAGCGGGGCGCCTTTTTACAAGACGGCGGTTTGCTGCCTTCAAATACATTTAATAAAAGCGAGAAGAAAAGGAGGAATAATTATGGCGAAAAAAGGCTGCTTGTGGAAAAGAACGGCTGGCTGCGCGGCACTGCTTGCGGTTGTTATCGTGTTGCTGCCCAGGCCGGTTATGGCCATGCACATTATGGAAGGTTTTCTGCCCTTGAAATGGTCGGTTTTCTGGACGGCGGCCAGCCTGCCCTTTGTCGTCCTGGGGGCGGTTTCCATTTCCCGCCGGCTGGCCCAAAACCCGGAGCTTAAACTCCTGCTTGGAGCAGCGGGGGCGTTTACTTTTGTCCTGTCGGCTTTAAAGATCCCCTCCGTGACGGGCAGCAGTTCTCATCCCACCGGGGTTGGACTTGGCGCCGCCCTGTTCGGTCCTTTGACCATGAGCGTGCTGGGGGCCATAGTCCTGTTTTTTCAGGCTGTTTTGCTGGCGCACGGCGGGCTGACCACCCTGGGGGCCAATACTTTTTCCATGGCTGTTGCCGGGCCGTTTATGGCGTACGGCACATACCGCCTGGCCGTCAAATTACGCGCTTCCAGGGGGGCGGCGGTTTTTTTGGCTGCCTTTGCCGGGGATTTGATAACCTACGTGGTTACTTCGCTCCAGCTGGCCCTGGCTTTCCCTTCGCAGCAGGGCGGGGTCATGGCCTCGGCGCTCAAGTTCCTGGGGATTTTTGCCGTAACCCAGCTTCCCCTGGCGGTAAGCGAAGGGCTGCTGACGGTGGTCGTTTTCAATTTCCTGGTCTCGTACAGCGGCCAGGAGCTGCTGATTTTGGAAAAAGACAACTTCTGAGCAAGCCTGTTGTTAATCTTAAAACAGCAGACCTTTCCTGAAGAAAAAACGGATGTGAGGAGGAAGCGCCATGTCCTTTGCCCGTAAAAACATTGTGCTTTTGGGACTCGTGGTGGTCCTTGCCGTCTTTCCCCTGCTGGTGGTTCACGATTCTGATTTCGGGGGAGCGGACGGGGCGGCAAAAGAGAAAATACTGGAAATAAACCCCCAGTACGTGCCGTGGTTTGATTCAATCTGGGAACCCCCCGGCGGCGAAACGGAAAGCCTGCTTTTTGCTGTCCAGGCTGCCCTGGGCGCCGGTTTTCTGGGTTACTATATCGGGCTGCGCAGGGGACAGAAAAAAGCGGCGGAAAAATGATGTTCCCCACCGAGCAGTACGCATACGCCGGTAAGCTGCGCGGCGTCCATCCGCTGGAGAAATTTTCCTTTGCTGTCGTCACCATGACGCTTGGCCTGGCGGTAAACAGGCCGGAAATATATGTCATAATAACCGTGCTTATGCTGGGCGTGCTTGTGGGCAAAGCCGGGATTCCGGGAGCGGTTGTGTTGAAAATGCTCCTGGTTCCGCTGGCTTTTCTCTTACCGGGAGCGGCTGCTGTCTCTTTGTCGGTTGGTCCGGCTGAGGGCGAAACCCTGTGGCAATTCAGCGTTGCCGGCTGCAAGGTAGGATTTACCGCCGCCGGCTTGAGCCTGGCCGGGCACACCGTCTTAAAGTCGCTGGGTTCCGTAAGCTGTCTTTATTTCCTGGCCTTTACCACGCCGGTGACGGAACTTGTTTATGTGCTCAAGCTTTTGCGCTTTCCGGGCATTATTGTCGAACTCGTGGTCCTTATCTACCGTTTCATTTTTATTTTCATGGAATCCGCCTGGCAGCTGTATGTGGCCCAATCCGCCCGGTGGGGTTATTCCAGCTTCAGGAGGAGCCTTGCTTCCATGGGGGTATTGCTGGCCAATATCTGGGCGAAGGCCTTTCTCCGTGCCGGGCGGGTGCTTACCGGCCTGAACTCCCGTTGTTATGACGGTAAACTCGGATTTATCGATGCCCCGTACGTTTTTTCTTTACGGAACATTATTTTCATCGTCCTGCTGGAAGGGGTCTTGCTGCTCCTGGCCCGGTATTAGGAGGTGACAGCGAAGTGCGGTATGTCCTGGAAGCCGAGGATGTTTTTTTCACCTACCCTGACGGGACCAGGGCTCTTAACGGTCTTACCATGAGGGTTCCCGCAGGTAAAAAAGTTGCCGTGCTTGGTAAGAACGGGTCTGGAAAATCAACCCTTTTTCTCCATTTCAATGGCCTCCAGAGGCCTCAAAAAGGCGTTGTGAAGTTTAACGGGTCGGCCGTAAGCTATGAGAAAAGGGCGCTGAAACTGCTGAGGAAAAGTGTTGGCATTGTTTTCCAGGACCCTGACGACCAGCTTTTTTCGGCTAGCGTCTACCAGGATGTTTCTTTCGGTCCCTTGAACCTGGGCTGGCCGGAGGAGAAGACCAGGCGGAAGGTAGAAGAAGTTCTCCGGCAGACCGGCCTCTGGGAGGAGTGGAACAAACCGGTGCATTTTTTAAGCCACGGGCAAAAAAAGCGGGCGGCGATTGCCGGTGTTCTGGCCATGGAGCCGGAGGTGATTGTCCTGGACGAACCGACCGCCGGGCTTGATCCGGCCTTTGGCAGCGATTTGTTGAGCCTGCTCGATAAATTCAACAGGGAAGGGGCTGCCGTGATTGTCTCCAGCCATAACACCGACGAGATTTACGCCTGGGCGGATCATGTTTTTGTGCTGGAAAGAGGCCGGGTGATCGGGGAAGGCAGCCCGGTGGAAGTTTTCCGCCGGGAAGATGTGCTCAAAAAGGCCGGCCTTGTCAAACCCTGGGTTCTGGATGTGTTCGATAGACTCGCGGCTTCCGGGAAATTGGACAAAAAAAGGACGCCGCCCCACAAAAGGGAAGAGCTCCTGGATATTTTGGGTGTTTGAGCGGCCTGGCAGAAAGAAAAAGGAAGCGAGGGAAAAAGAAAGAGGCCCATGAAAACAGGTCAAAAGAAAAAGGCCATCCTGGTGGTGAGTTTCGGCACCACTCACCATGACGCCTGCAAAGTGACGATAGAAGCCTGCGAGGAGGAAATAGCCCGGCGCTTCCCAGGCTACGAAACGCGCAGGGCTTTCACCTCCAACATCATCCGGAAAACCCTCAAAGAACGGGACGGCATGGAAATAGACGATACAGGCGAGGCGCTCCGGAAACTGAAAGAAGAGGGCTTCGGGGAGGTCATTGTCCAGCCCTTACATATCATCCCGGGTGAGGAGTACCACGAAAAGGTCCTCAAACCGGCTGCGCCATACCGTGAACAGTTTGAGAGGCTTGTTGTGGGAAGGACTGTCCTGGCGGCTGCAAGCGATTACGCAGCGGCGGCGGAGGCCCTTAAAAGACAGCTTCCCAGGCTGGATGAAGACCAGGCCGTTGTATTGATGGGACACGGCTCGGACCATCCCGCCAATGCCTGCTATGCCATGCTGCAGCTGGTTCTCATGGCTACCCTCCCCCGGGTCTTCATCGCCGGCGTGGAAGGATACCCGGGGATAGGCGACGTTGTTTCCAGGCTGAAGGCCGGCGGGATCAAGAAGGTGGTCCTGATGCCCTACATGCTGGTGGCGGGGGAACACGCCAAGAATGACCTGGCGGGAGATGAGGATGATTCATGGAAAAAAATGCTGGAAAGGGAAGGGTTTGAAGTGAGCCTTTACCTGCACGGGTTGGGGGAGAATCCGGCTTACCGGGAGATCTTTGTACGGCGTGTTGCGGACTGCCTAAAAGCGGCTGAGGCTGCCGGCGCGTAAAGACGAGTAAAGGAGGAGCGCGAAAAGATGGGGCCATATTATCCGGTTTGCCTGAACCTGGCGGGTAAAACGTGCGCCGTCGTGGGAGGCGGCAGCGTGGCGGAACGCAAGGTCCGGTCTCTATTTGAGGCCGGGGGCGGAGTCAGGGTCGTATCGCCGCGGGTGACGAAAGGGATAAAAGAATTAACCAAAAACGGAAAAGTGACCTGGCTCCGGCAGGAGTATGAACCGGCCTGCCTCGAAGGCAGTTTTCTGGTCGTGGCCGCCACGGGCGACCGCCTTGTCAACAGCAGGATCGTGGCCGACTGCAAAGAGCGCAATATTCTGGTGAATACGGCTGACAGCCTGCCGGAAAGCGATTTCATCGCCAGTGCTCATTTTAGGAGGGGAGACCTGGTGATCGCCGTTTCCACCGGCGGCAAAGGCCCGGCCCTGGCCGCTAAAATAAGGGGAGAACTGGAGAGCCTTTATGGACCGGAGTACGCGGTGTTGCTGGACGTGCTGGGGATGGCCAGGGACATGGCCCGCCGGCGCATCGACGACCCGCTGGCGCGAAGCAAAAAACTTAAAGACATGGTGGCGGGCGGGCAGGTTTCGCGGCTGGTGCTGGAGGGAAGGCTGGAAGAAGCCAGGGAAGAGGTGAGAAAATGCCTATCGCCGTTTTCGGGTTGAATCACCGCTCTGCTCCCGTCGAAATCCGGGAAAAGCTCAGTTTCTCCAGAAGCCGCATTGCAGCCCAAAAGGAGGAAATCGGCGGCCTGCAGGAAGTGGAAGGAGCGGTCATACTTTCCACCTGCAACAGGACCGAGTTTTACGTTACAACGCAGAATCCGGCCGGCAGCCGCCGCTCGCTTCTCGGTTTTGCCGCCCGGTACAGCGCCTGTCCCCCGGAAACGCTGGGAAGGCACATTTACTGGAAGGAAGGGCGGGAAGCCGTGCATCACCTGTTCCGGGTGGCCGCGGGGCTTGATTCCATGATGCTGGGCGAAAGCCAGGTCCTGGGTCAGGTGGAAGATGCCTACAACTACGCCAGGGAATACGGTATTTCCAACAACATATTGAATCCCCTGTTTCAGAAAGCCATCGAAGTGGGGAAAAGGGTGCGCACCGAGACCAGGATTGACCGCCAGGCCCTCTCCGTCGGTTCTGCCGCCGTAGAGATGGCCAGGGAATTCTTCGGCGGCCTGGAAGGGCGGGTGGTGCTCGTGCTGGGGGCCGGTGAGACCGGCGAGCTGGCGGCCCGTCACCTTGCTGCCGGCGGCGTGGGGGCAGTGCTCGTAGCCAACCGGACTTATGAAAGGGCCCTAAGGCTGGCCCGCGAGTTGAACGGCGAAGCCGTATGTTTTGCCGGGTTTATGTCCTGCCTGGAAAAAGCGGACCTGGTCATCGGCAGCACAGCCGCTCCCCATTATGTCGTCAGGGCCGCCGATGTGGAGCGCGTTCTGGCTAAAAGAAAGGGCAGGCCGCTTCTCTTCATTGATCTTGCGGTGCCCCGCGACATTGAGCCTGCCGTGGCCTTGCTCGAGAACGTGTCCCTGCACGATGTGGATGACCTGCAGGGGGTGATCGGTAAAAACCTGGAGGAGAGGAAGAAGGAAGCGGCTAAAGCGGAACTGCTGGTCAGGGAAGACCTCAACAAGTTCTTCGAGTGGTACGACAGCCTGTTTGTCATTCCCACCATTGCCGCCCTTAAGGAAAAGGCCGAAAAAATCAAGGAAAAGGAGTTGGAAAAGGCCCTCAGAAAGCTGGGCGGCCTTTCGGAGAAAGAAAAGAAGGTGATCATGTCCATGGCCGGTTCCATCGTCAACAAATTCCTCTATGACCCGATCATCAACCTGAAAGAGTGCGCGCGCTCGGACAGCGGCCGGTTGTACACGGAAACAATCAACAAACTGTTCAACCTCTCGAGCGAAGGAAAAGAAATGTCCGGGGAGGACGCGGTATGAGAAAAAAGATCAGGGTCGGCACGAGAACGAGCCGGCTGGCCTTATGGCAGGCAGGTTTTGTAGTGAACAGGCTAAAAATTTGCTGTCCGGCATATGAGTTCGAGATTATACCCATTGTTACCGCGGGTGACCGTTTAATTGACGTTTCCCTGGACACGGCGGGTGATAAGGGGCTTTTTACAAAAGAGCTGGAGCTTGCCCTGCTCAACCGGGAGGTAGACATGGCCGTGCACAGCATGAAGGATTATCCCACGGAAGAGACGAACGGCCTGGTCATTGCGGCGGTGACAGAGCGGCACGATCCCCGGGAAGCGCTTATCAGCAAAAGAGGGGAGCCTTTTTTGCGGCTGCCGGAAGGGACACGGGTCGGGACCAGCAGCCAGCGCCGCAAGTCGCAGCTTCTTCACCGGCGGCCCGATTTGCAGGTCGTGGAGATGAGGGGCAATGTCGATACCCGCCTTAATAAACTGGAGACGGTCGATTATGACGCTATCGTCCTGGCTGCGGCCGGTGTGGAAAGGCTTGGCCTCCATGCACGGATAACGGAAAAACTTGATTTTTCGGTTTGCCTGCCGGCGGCGGGACAGGGAGCCCTGGGAGTGGAAACAAGGGCCAGCGACGAAGAAACAATTGAGCTTGCCGTGATGGTCAATCACCGGGAGACAGCGCGCTGCGTCCTGGAAGAAAGAGCATTTCTCCGGGCGCTGGGGGGCGGCTGCCAGGTTCCTGCCGGTGTGCTGGCGGTATATGAAAACAAAAAAATTGTTCTGCAGGCGGCGGTGGGCTCGCCCGACGGCAGGCTTATGCTGCGCGCGGCTATTTCCGGGGAAATTGAACCTCCCGGGGAGTTGGGGGAGGCGCTGTGCCGGCAGTTAAAAAGCCAGGGCGCAGGCAGCATCCTGGAACAAGCCAGAGGGGGGCGGTCGTCATAAAAAAAGGCGTGGTTTACCTGGTGGGAACAGGGCCGGGGGAGGCCGGATTGATTACGGTGAAGGGGTTGGAATGCATCAGGGCTGCCGATACCATTGTCTATGACCGGCTGGTGAACACCAGGCTCCTTTCGTATAAGAAACCGGGGTGCCGGCTTGTTTTTGCGGGGAAAGAACCGGGCCGGCACACGCTCAGCCAGCCCGGGATCAACAACCTGCTGGTGGAAGAGGCCCTTTCCGGCAGGCTGGTGGCCCGCCTGAAAGGGGGTGACCCGTTCGTTTTCGGCAGGGGCGGGGAAGAGGCTGCTGCCCTGCGGGAAGCGGGTGTTCCTTTTGAAATAGTGCCGGGAATAACTTCGGCCGTTGCCGCTCCGGCTTATGCAGGCATTCCGGTGACGCACCGCGATTATGCTTCCAGCTTCACGGTTGTCGCCGGTCATGAGGACCCGGAAAAAGAGCTCAGCAGCCTCGACTGGCCGCGGCTGGCCTCCGAACCGGGCACGCTTGTCTTCTTGATGGGAGGGCGAAACCTGCCGGCGATTGTGGAGCGCCTGCTCGGCTGCGGCAAAGACCCCTTGACCCCGGCAGCGGTGATTCGCTGGGGGACGAGACCTGAGCAGCGGGTGGCGAGCGGGGTGCTGGGCGACATTGCAGAGAAGGTCAAAAAGAGCGGCCTTGCCTCGCCGGCTGTTACCGTCATTGGAGAGGTCGTCCGGTTGAGAGAAAGCCTGCTGTGGTTTGAAAACAAGCCCCTTTTCGGCAGGCGTGTGCTGGTGACCCGTTCCCGCGAGCAGGCCGGCGAGCTTTCCGGAAAAATCGAGGAACTGGGCGGCGAGGCCCTGGAATTGCCGGTTATCTCCATTGTGCCACCCGCCGACTTTTCCGCGCTGGATGCGGCCATTGCCGGGGCTGCGGGGTACGACTGGCTGGTATTCACCAGCGTGAACGGGGTGCGGTCCTTTTTGGCGAGAATGGCCGCCCTGCAGATCGACATCAGGCGGTTGGGCCGGGCCAGGTTGTGCGCCATCGGGCCCACGACCGCCCGGGCGCTGGAAGAAAGAGGGCTGGTGGTGGACGTGGTCCCCCCAACTTACCGGGCGGAAGCCGTGCTGGAGGCTTTGAAAGACAAGTTGTTGCCCGGGCAAAAAGTCCTGCTGCCGCGCGCCAGCCTAGCCAGGACTGTGCTGGTTGACGGGCTAAAGCAAATGGGAGCGGTGGTGGAAGAGGTCGCGGCCTATGAAACGGTCCTGGAGAGTCCGGATGCGGCGATAATCGAGCTTATTAAAGAAAAAATGAGGAACAAGGAAATCCATGCCGTTACCTTCACCAGCCCTTCCACCGTCCGCGGTTTGTTGGCCCTGCTGGGGGAAGAGACGAGGGACCTGTTAAAAGGAACGGCTGTGGCCTGCATCGGGCCGGTCACGGCTGCGGCGGCGGCCGCCGCCGGGCTCGAGGTCAGGATCACGGCCGCCGAGTATACGATTGAGGGGCTGGTCGAGGCTCTCGCCTCATACTTGGCGAAGGGAAAAAACCGGATTGGAGGAATGAAGCTATGAGTTTCCCGGTGACAAGAATGCGCAGGCTGAGAAAGTCACCTGCGGTAAGGAAAATGCTGGCCGGCGTAAACTTGTCGGTAAATGATCTTATTTTTCCCCTTTTTGTGGTGGAGGGAAAAGGGATCGAGAATCCCGTCCGGTCAATGCCGGGCGTTTCCCAGCTGTCAATTGACAGGATGCTCCCCAAGGTGGAAGAAGTGGTGAAAGCTGGCCTCAAGTCCGTAATCCTTTTCGGCATCCCGGAGAAAAAGGACGGTATAGGTTCGGAAGCCTACGCAGAAGAAGGGATCATCCAGCGGGCAATTGCCGCGATAAAAAAAGAGTTCCCGGAACTGGCCGTCATCACCGATGTCTGTTTGTGCGAGTATACGGATCATGGTCACTGCGGCCTTGTGGAGAACGGCCGGGTTCTGAATGACGCCACCCTGGAACTGCTGGCCAGGACCGCCCTTTCTCATGCCCGGGCCGGCGCGGACATGGTGGCTCCTTCCGACATGATGGACGGGAGGGTGGGAGCTATCCGCGCCGAACTGGACAGGGAGGGATACGAAGACACCCTGATCATGGCCTATTCGGTCAAATACGCTTCCGCCTTTTATGGTCCTTTCCGCGAAGCGGCCGGTTCCGCTCCCCGCTTCGGGGACAGGAGCACCTACCAGATGGACCCCGTTGCCGCCGCGGAACAGGCCGTGCTGGAAGCATTCCTCGATTTGGAAGAGGGTGCCGACATTATTATGGTTAAGCCGGCCCTGGCTTACCTGGATATAGTCAGGCGGGTCAGGGAAGAATTCCTCTGCCCGGTGGCCTGCTACAACGTCAGCGGCGAGTACGCCATGATCAAGGCGGCTGCTCAAAACGGCTGGATTGAAGAAAAAAAAGTCGTGATGGAACTGGTGACGGCCATGAAAAGGGCGGGCAGCGACCTGATCCTGACCTACCATGCCCTGGACCTGGCCGGATGGTTGAAGGAGGAAGGCTTTAGATGAAAACCGGTTCGCGAAGATCCAAACAATGTTACGAGGAAGCCTGCCGGGTCATTCCCGGGGGTGTCAACAGCCCGGTTAGGGCGTTCAAGGCTGTCGGGGATTATCCCCTGTTTATCGAGAGCGGTCTTGGCGCGCGGGTTACGGACGTGGACGGGAACGAGTACCTCGATTACGTCGGTTCGTGGGGGCCTTTAATCCTGGGACACCGCCACCCGCGGGTCGTCGAAGCAATCCGGGAGTGCCTGGAAAGAAAAGGCACAAGCTTCGGCGCGCCCACCGAGCTGGAGACAGAGATGGCCAGGCTGATCTGCGAGGCCCTGCCCTCGGTGGAGCTGGTTCGCATGGTCAATTCCGGGACGGAAGCGACCATGAGCGCGCTGAGGTTGGCCCGCGCCCGTACCGGGCGAAGCAAGCTCCTGAAATTCGAGGGGTGTTACCACGGGCATGCCGATCCTTTGCTGGTCAGGGCCGGTTCGGGCGCCCTCACCTTCGGCGTTCCTTCCAGCCCGGGAGTACCAAAAGAAACGGCGGCGGAGACCATGACCGCTTCATACAACGACGTGGAAGGAGTAATAGAGCTTTTCCGAAGCAGGGGAGAGGAAATCGCCGCGGTCATAGTTGAACCCGTAGCCGGCAACATGGGCGTGGTCCTGCCGGAAAAGGGGTTCCTGGAAACTTTAAGAAAAATAACGGCTGGATACGGCGCCCTTCTGATATTTGACGAGGTGATCACGGGGTTCCGGCTGGCCTGGGGCGGGTTCCAGAACCTCGTAGGGATCAGGCCCGACCTGACCTGCCTGGGCAAGATCATCGGCGGGGGGCTGCCCGTGGGAGCTTACGGCGGCCAAAGGGAGGTCATGGAACTGGCAGCCCCGGCGGGACCGGTTTACCAGGCCGGCACGCTTTCGGGGAACCCCCTGGCTATGAGCGCGGGGCTGGCTGCCCTGCAGGAACTGAAGCAAGGCAATCCCTATGAAAGACTGGAAAACATGGGGCGCATGCTGGCTGAAGGGCTGGCTGCGGCGGCCGGAGAAGCGGGCGTCGAGGTGACGGTCAACCGGTGCGGTTCTCTTCTCACCTGCTTTTTCACCCGGGGCCCGGTCAGGGATTACCGGTCGGCAACCAGGGCTGACACCGGAGCCTACAGAGTCTTTTTCCAGGCCATGCTGGCCCGCGGCATATACCTGCCGCCGTCCCAGTTTGAAGCCATATTCATTTCCGCGGCCCACGGCGAAGAAGATGTCGAAAAGACCGTCGCCGCAGCCGCCCAAGCTTTTAAAGAGGTTAAAGTCTGGTATAATAATTAGGAATGCAATGGAGGATAAACATGCCAGGTGTTTTTTACGGTGTGGGCGTGGGCCCGGGCGACCCGGAACTTGTCACCGTCAAAGCCGCCAGGACGATCAGGGAAGCCGCGGTGGTCATCGCCCCGCGGGCCGGCCAAAAGGAAGAAAGCATGGCTTTGACCATTGCCCGGCCGTATCTTAAAGACGCTGCCAGGGTGGTGCTGCTGGACTTCCCCATGGTCGGGGACCGGGAACTGCTGGCGGAATCTTGGCGGCGCGGTGAACGAACGGTCCTTGCTCACCTGGAGAGGGGCGAAAACGTTGTGTTTTTGACCCTCGGCGATCCCATGCTTTACGGGACATACAGCTACATATACAAGGCTGTTTCCGCTTCCGGGTACCAGGTGTGCACCATACCCGGCATTACCTCGTTCAGCGCTGCAGCCAGCAGGGCCGGTATTCCACTGGTCCAGGGCGATGAGGTCCTGAGCATTGTCCCGGCTGCCGCCGGAAGAGAGACCCTGGCAAGGGTACTGGAAATACCGTCCAACCTTGTCCTGATGAAGGCGCACAACAACCTCCGGGAGATAAGCGGGCTGCTGGAGGCGGCCGGGCTGTTGGACGATGCCGTGCTGGTGAGCAAGTGCGGCTTTGAAGACGAAAAGATATACCGCAACCTGCGGGAACTGGGGGAGAAAAAGGTCAGCTATTTTTCCACCATTATCGTGAAGAGAAAATGAGGAGCAAAAATTATTCCGGGGGACACCGGGCAAAGAAGCAGGCAGTGGAACCGGTGTGAGGATCCGGAATGCTGGAGGTGACCGGCTTGGACAGGAAAACGGGGTATCCCCGGCTGGTTGTTGCCGGGACGCAAAGCGGCGTGGGCAAAACCACCGTGAGCCTCGGCCTGATGGCCGCGCTGTCTGGGAGAATGAAGGTCCAGCCTTACAAGGTGGGGCCGGATTACATCGATACGGCCTATCACACCTTTATCACCGGCCGGAAGTCGCGCAACCTGGACGGCTGGATGCTGGACGAGGAAGTCCTCGCCTACCTGTTCAGGAAAAACATGGCCGGCGCGGGTATAGCCGTCATCGAAGGAGTCATGGGCCTGTACGACGGGGCCGAGGCAGGCGGCGGGAGGGGAAGCACGGCTCAGGTGGCCAGGCTCCTGCGGGCTCCTGTCGTGCTTGTGGTTGACGGCAGCGGCATGGCCGCCAGCAGCGCGGCTTTGGTCAGGGGCTACCGGGATTTTGATCACTCATTGAGCCTGGCCGGGGTGATTTTCAACCGGCTCGGCGGCGAGGGGCATTATAGGCTGCTGAAAGAGGCCGTGGAAGAGAGCGCGGGAGTCAAGGTCTTCGGTTACCTGCCCCAAGAAGCGGAGGTGGCGCTGCCGGACCGCCACTTAGGGCTGGTTCCCAGCGCGGAGGTCCCCTCTCTGCGGGAGAAAATCGCAAGACTGGCAGCCTTGGTGGAGAAAACAGTAGAGGTGGACGAACTTGCCAGGCTGGCCGGGGGATGGCCGTTGGAAGCGCCCGGCGGTTCGTTTGAAGCGGGGACGCCGGTCGGCCGGGAGATACCGGTCGGGGTGGCCCTGGACGAGGCTTTCAACTTCTACTACTGGGATAACCTTGATCTTTTGGAGGAGCTGGGAGCCAGGCTGGAGTATTTCAGCCCCCTGCACGGGGAGAGGTTCCCGGACGGGGTCGGCGGGCTTATCCTGGGCGGGGGGTTCCCCGAGGTTTTCGCCCCTGGCCTGGAGAAGAATGAAGGGATGAGGGAAAGCCTGAAGGCTGCCTTGAGCAGGGGGCTTCCTTACCTGGCTGAGTGCGGGGGATTGATGTACCTGCTTGAGTCCCTGGTGGACTTTACCGGCGGCGAATACCAGATGGTGGGCTGGCTTCAGGGCAAATGCCGCATGACTTCCCGGCTCCAGAGGTTCGGTTATGCCGAACTTATGCTGCAAAAAAGCTGTCTCCTGGGAGCAAAGGGCCAGGGCATCCGCGTCCACGAGTTTCACCATTCCGCGGTGGAAGGGGTCCAGGCCCCCGCCGCTTACCGTCTCAGCAAGAAAAGAAGCGGGAAAGTGGTGCAGGAATGGGAATGCGGCTACCTGAAAGGAAACGGCGTGGCCGGTTACCCGCACCTTCATTTCTATGGCAACGCATCGTTTGCCCGCAAGTTCATGGCGGCGGCGCGCGATTATTTTAACAGCGAAACTACCAGCTGGCGCATTCTTTAATAACGGAAGTGGGTGTGCTTTATGACTGCCAGGGCGATCATGATCCAGGGCACCGGCTCGTCGGTGGGCAAAAGCCTCCTGGTGACGGCGCTGTGCCGCATTTTCAAGCAGGACGGTTACAGGGTGGCTCCTTTTAAGGCCCAGAACATGGCCCTCAATTCCTATATCACGGTCTGGGGGGAAGAAATGGGCAGGGCGCAGGTCGTGCAGGCCGAAGCCTGCGGCATACCACCTTCGGCCCTGATGAACCCCATCCTGCTCAAACCTACCAGCGATAAAGGCGCGCAGGTCATCTGCCTGGGGCGTGTTTATAAAAATATGGCCGCCGGCGAGTACCACCATTACAAGCCGGAGCTGAAAGAGATGGTTCTTGGTGCCTACCGCCGGCTGGCCGGGCAGTACGAGATCATCGTCATCGAAGGGGCCGGCAGCCCGGCCGAGATCAATCTTCGCGAGGCGGACCTGGTCAACATGGGAATGGCCGAAATGGCCGGCGCCCCGGTAATCCTGGTGGGCGACATCGACCGGGGCGGGGTCTTCGCCTGGCTGGCCGGGACCATGCTGTTGCTGACGGAAAGTGAAAAGGCCAGGGTCAAGGGCATAATCATCAACAAGTTCCGGGGCGATGAGGAAATCCTCAAACCGGGGCTCAAAATGCTGGAGGATATTGTCAAAGTGCCCGTGCTGGGCGTGGTGCCTTACCTGGACCACAATATCGACGATGAAGACAGCGTTACGGAAGAATTTTACCGCAGGGAAGCGGGGGAAGAGCGGGAAATCTCGGTGGAAGTGCTCCATCTGCCCTACATGTCGAATTTCACCGATTTCAACGTGCTGCGCCATTTTCCCGACGTGTCGCTGCGTTACATAAACAGGGGCGGGATGCTGGGAAAACCCGACCTCCTGCTCATTCCCGGGAGCAAGAACACCCTGGCCGACCTTCTCTACCTGAGAGAATCGGGCATGGAAAGGCAAATCCTGGACTACCATGAAAGAGGCGGGCTGATCATCGGCATATGCGGGGGCTACCAGATGCTGGGGAAAACGCTGCGGGACCCGCATTTCACCGAATCGACCCTAGGAGAAATTGAAGGGATGGGGCTTTTGGACATGAGCACCGTCATAGAAAAGGATAAGACGACAGCGCAGGCGGAGGCCGTGGTTGTCCGGGATGACGCCGCCTTGCTGGAAGGGCTGCGGGGTCAAACGCTGGAAGGCTATGAAATCCACATGGGAATAAGCGCCTTCGGTCCTGCGGCCCGGCCCTTCACCAAAATAACGAAACGCTCGGGTAAGGATGCCGGCGTAATGGACGGCGTGACAAACAGGGAAGGGACGGTTTTCGGCACTTACCTGCACGGGATTTTCGACAACACCGCATTTACCCGGAAGCTTGTAAACAATGTCCGCAAAATAAAAGGGCTGCCGCCTGTTCCCGCCATCCCTCCCTCCCGCAGGGAATTGAAAGAACGGGAATACGACAGGCTGGCGGACGTTGTCCGGCGGTCCCTGGATATGCGGGCGCTTTACGCCGTTTGGGGAAAGGGGAATGAGGACTGAACATGAGCGTTTACATTTTTTCCGGCTTCGTGCTAGACCTGCTGCTGGGCGATCCGGCCTGGATTCCCCACCCGGTGAGGCTTTTGGGAAAGCTTATCAGCCGGCTGGAGGCAGTGATCCGCAGCCTGGTTCCGAGGGGCGGCAGGGGTCTGAAAGCGGCCGGCGTTATCCTGGCCCTCGTTACGGTGGGCTTCGCCTACGGAGCCACCTGGGTCCTTCTGCAGCTGGCCCTGGCCATATCTCCCTGGCTGTATGCCGCCGGCAGCGTGCTTTTCATCTACTTTGCCCTGGCGGCGCGTTCCCTGGCCGACGAGGCGGGTAAGGTTTACCGGGCCCTGGAGGAAGGCGATTGCCGGCTGGCCCGGAGAAGGCTCTCGCACATTGTGGGCAGGGACACCGGAAACCTGGACGAAGAGGGAATAATCCGGGCGGCGGTGGAAACAGTGGCTGAAAACACGGTGGACGGGGTAATCGCTCCCCTTTTCTACATCTTCCTTGGAGGACCGGCCCTGGGTATGGCCTACAAGGCGGTGAACACCCTGGATTCCATGGTCGGCTACCTGAATGAACGGTACAGGGATTTGGGCTGGGCTTCAGCCAGGCTTGACGACCTGGCCAACTGGCTGCCGGCCAGGATTACCGGGCTGCTCATGCCCATCGCCGGCGGAGCCTGGGGCAAGGATGCCAGGAGGGCTTTCAGGATATACCGGCGCGACAGGCTGAAGCACAAAAGCCCCAATTCAGGTCACCCGGAGGCCGTGATGGCCGGCCTTCTGGGGGTCAGGCTGGGCGGCACCAATTATTACGGCGGGCAGGCCGTGGAGAAGCCGGTTATCGGAGACGCCGTTAAACCGCTGGAACCGGCCGACATCCTTGAGGCTTCCAGGATCATGAAAACAACGGCTGTTTTAGGGATACTGTTTTTTTACGCGGTTGCCCTCAAATTCGGTTTCCGCTAGAAAGGAGCAGCAAAGAATGATGCCTAAAGAAGGGATCCACGGCGGCAACATCTGGCAGTTCGCCAGGAAATACGGTTTCGATCCGCGGGAGGTTTTGGATTTCAGTTCCAACGCCAGCCCGCTTCCCCTGCCGGAAGAGGCAAGGGAACTGGCATACGGAGCCCTGGAAGACCTGAGACGCTACCCCGACAGGGAATACCTCGATCTCAGGACCGCCCTGGCCGGCTATACCGGCTGCCCCTTGGACTGGATTATGGCCGGGAACGGCGCCACCGAACTGCTGTATCTTGTGGCGCGCAGCCTGCGGCCGGCCCGGGTGTTGCTCCCCGTCCCGTCGTTCGGCGACTATGAGCGCGCCTTCTACGGGACGGACTGCCGGCTTGAATACTTTTACCTGGAGGAAGAAGCGGATTTCAGGCTGGATACGGGGGCCTTTCTTGACCGGCTCCGGCAGGGTTTTGAGATGACCATCCTATGCAACCCCAATAACCCCACGGGCCGCCTTATTCCCAGGGAAGAACTGCTGGCGGTGATTGAGGAGGCCGCAAGGACAGGCGCTGCAGTGCTCGTGGACGAAACATTTGTCGAGTTTGCGCCTGAGCCTGAAGAGGCTTCCGTTTTGCGGGAACTGGAGAACTATGACAACTTGCTGGTGCTGCGGGCCCTGACCAAGTTTTTTGGCGTGCCGGGATTGCGGCTTGGCTACTTGCTCGCCAACCCCGGCCTCCTGGAAAAACTGCTTCCCTACAGGGAGCCGTGGACGGTGAACACCCTTGCCTGCACGCTGGGGCCTTTTCTGCTGGGGCATGGCGAGTTTATCAGGAAGACCAGGGAGTGGATCATGACGGAACGGCCCTTTTTATTCGAGGGTTTGAGACATATCGATAAACTGAAGACATATGAAAGCGCGGCCAGCTTCTTTCTGCTGAAATCACTGGATGAAAAATGGAACGCCGGTATGCTGCAGGCGGTGCTGGCGGCCGAGAAGATCCTGATCCGTGACGCCAGCAGCTTTGTTTCGTTGGATAAACGTTTTTTCCGGCTGGCGGTCAAGGACCGGCAGGGCAACGAGAAACTCATCCAGGCCTTGCGCTACTTTTTATAGGCTTTGAGCCTTTTGTTTCCCACTCGCCGCACCAGGCAGCCCTGTCCCGGTTTTTCCGGTTAATCGTTTTCGGTAACCGGGATAGAAGAATACCCTTAAGCCAGGAGGAAGTGTCCCAATGCGCGACTTTATTACCGACCCGCTGTTGATCGAAAAAAAGAGCATGGAAACCATTGACGGGCTCCTGGAAAGCAGTTTCCCGGCCGGGTTGAATTTTTCTCCAGGGGAGTTGAGAGTGGTAAAGAGGGTCATCCATACGACGGCCGACCTGGAATACGCCGGTATCCTGGAATTCCGCCGCGATCCCCTGGAGGCGGTAATGGGGGCTTTTCGCGCGGGCTTAAGGCTGGTCACCGATACCCGGATGGCTCTTGCCGGCATCAATAAACAACGGCTGGCCCGCTTCGGGGTGGAGGCCGAGTGTTTCATGGACGACGAGGACGTGACCCGTGAAGCGAAAGAGAGAGGTGTCACCAGGGCCCTGATCAGCATGGAACGCGCCGCCCGGGATGAACGCAACGCCGTTTTCGTAATCGGCAATGCGCCCACGGCGCTGATGCGGCTGGTGAAGATGAGGGAGGAAGGGCTGGTGCGGCCCAGGGCGGTGATTGGCGTTCCGGTGGGTTTTGTCGGGGCTGCCGAATCCAAGGATCTGCTGGCAGACCTGGACGTGCCCAGTATTATCACCAGGGGCCGCAAGGGCGGCAGCGGTGTGGCTGCGGCCATTGTCAACTCCATACTATACCAGATGGAGGAGATGGAGGCGTGAACCTGGGGAGCCGCTGGATAAACGGCAGAGAACTGCGGCGGGGATACACCACGGGGTCGTGCGCGGCCGCAGCTGCCAAAGCCGCCGCCGCCATGCTGTTCGGCGGCCCAAGCGTCCCGGCGGTGGAAATTGAGACCCCGGCCGGTGTCAATTTAACCCTGGAAATCTGCGAGTCGAGGCGACAAACAGGAGAAGCCTCCTGTGCCGTGAAAAAGGATGCGGGGGATGACCCTGATATAACGGATGGCCTGCTCATTTGGGCCACAGCCAGGGAGGCGGCGGAGGGAATAGCCATAAAAGGGGGACCGGGAGTAGGAGTCGTCAGGAAGCCGGGGCTGGCCGTGGGCATTGGTCAGCCGGCCATCAATCCCGTACCCCGGCAGATGATTGAAAATGAAGTCGCAAGAGTCTTACCATCCGGTAAAGGGGTGGAGATAATTGTTTCCATTCCCGGCGGAGAAGAACTGGCCCCCAAAACCTTAAATCCCAAGCTGGGCATTGAAGGAGGTCTTTCCATCCTGGGAACCACCGGTATTGTAGAGCCCATGTCCGATGAAGCGTGGCAGGAATCGCTGCGGCTTGAACTAAAACAGTTGGCGCAGCTTGGCGCCGCCAGGGTTATTCTGGTCCCCGGCAATTACGGGCAGGATTTCGTTTGCCGGGAACTGGGGCTGGCGGGCAGGCCGCTGGTCAGGTTCGGCAATTTCGCGGGTTATGTCCTGCGGGCAGCGGCAGCCCTGGGTTTTCGCGAACTGCTGCTGGTCGGGGATCTGGGCAAGCTGATCAAGGTTTCTGCCGGTATTTTCAATACCCACAGCGCCGCAGCCGATGCCCGCATGGAAATAATGGCGGCTTACGCCGGTTTACTAGGAGCGAAAAAGGAAACAATCCGCCGTGTCCTGGAGACGAACACGACGGCGGCAGCCCTGGAATTGCTGGAAAATGAAGGAATTACAGGCCTGCCCGGGCTGGTGGCCCGGCGCGCCAGCGAAAGGGCGAGAAGTCACATCGACGGGAAAGCAGCCGTTGGGACCGTGCTCTTTTCCGCCAGCAGGGGACTGTTAGCCATGGATGAGGAGGCCAAAAGAATGGTGGAGAAATTCTATCGTGAATAAAATCCTGGTACTGGGAGTCGGGCCGGGCAGCCCGGACTACGTCCTTCCCATAATATACGAGAAAGCAGGCCAGTGCGACATCCTGTTCGGAGGCCGGAGGAACCTCGAACTGTTTAAAAATTTAAACAAAGAAACAGTTGTCATCAGGTCTCACGTGGAGGAAGTCATCAGCCGGTTAAAAGAAGCGCGCCGGGTGCGGCGGCCGGGTGTCCTGGTTTCGGGCGACCCAGGGCTTTACAGCTTTTTAACGACACTGCGACAGCACTTCGGAAAAGACGATCTTGAGGTTTATCCCGGGATCAGCTCTCTCCAGTATCTTTTTGCCAGGGGGGCCCTGCCCTGGCAGGATGCGTGCATAATAAGCCTCCACGGGCGCAGGCTTGAGGACTTGGCTGGCCTGGTGAAGACACGGCCCAAGGTGGCATTCTTTACCGACCAGGGGTTCCCGGCGGGAGAAATAGCGAGATTTCTGGTGGAGAACGGGGTCCGGGGAAAACGCGGCCTGGTGGGGGAAGACCTGTCCTATCCCACCGAAAGGGTGCTCGACTTGCCCCTGGAGAAGCTGGCAGGCCAAGCCGTTTCGAATTTGAGCGTGATGGTGGTTTATGATGATCAATAAACGTTCTTATACGGTGCCGGGGATACCGGACAGGCTTTTCCTGCGCGGAAACGTTCCCATGACCAAGGAGGAGGTCAGGGTCCTTTGCCTGTCCAAAATGGGGGTCGGCCCTGGCGGGGTTTTTCTGGACATCGGCGCCGGTACGGGCTCCATTTCCGTGGAGTGCGCGCTGCTGGCGCCTGGAGGAAAGGTCATTGCGGTGGAAAAGGAAGGGCGGGCGGTGGAACTGATCGAAAAAAACTGCGAGCGGTTCGGCGTTTCCAACGTGCGGGTCATCCAGGGGGAAGCGCCTTCCTGCCTGGAGGGGCTTCCGCCGGCGGATGGAGTTGTGATCGGCGGCAGCGGCGGAAAACTGGAAGCTATTGTGGACCGGTCCGCCGGGCTGTTGAAACCGGGTGGGCGCCTGGTGATCAACGCTGTTCTCCTGGAGACGGCGCAGGCCGGCCTAGGCTTCATGAAAAAGGCGGGTCTTACTTGGGTGGAAGTAACGTTTGCGGCGCTGGCCCGCGGGAGAGAACTTGGCGGAGGGACGGCCCTGGAACCGCTGAATCCCGTCTTTCTGGTCCGAGGCATCAAGCCCTGTGGACGAAAGGAGCGGTAAGGAATGAAAGTCTATTTTATAGGGGCGGGGCCGGGGGACCCGGAACTGTTGACTATCAAGGGCAGGAGGATCATCCAGGAAGCGGATGTCATTGTTTATGCCGGCTCGCTGGTCAACCCCGCCGTGCTGCAGGGACATAAAAAAGAGGCGGCTGTTTACGACAGTTCTTCCTTGAACCTTCCGGAGGTCCTGCAGATAATGATTGAAGGCGCGAAAGCGGGCAAAACGGTAGCCCGCGTGCATTCGGGAGACCCCAGTATATACGGCGCCGTGCGTGAACAGGTAGACGGCCTGGCCGCGCAGGGCATTGACTGCGAGGTCGTCCCCGGTGTCAGTTCTTTCACGGCTGCGGCTGCCGCCCTTAAAGCTGAATACACCCTGCCCGGTGTTTCCCAGGCGGTGATCCTCACCAGGCAGGAGGGAAGGACGCCTGTCCCGGACGGCCAGGGACTGGCCGAGTTGGCCAGGATAAGGGCTTCGCTGGCTGTTTTTTTAAGCGCGCACCTTATCGAGGAAGTGGCGGCTGCCCTTATCCCGGCATACGGCGAGGACGGCCCGGCCGCCGTGGTTCAGAAGGTGACCTGGCCGGATGAAAAGATAATCAGGGGAACGTTGAAGGACATTGCCCGCAAAGCGAGGAAAGAGGGGATTGAGAAGACGGCCCTGGTTCTGGTGGGCGGTTTCCTGGGCAACCGATACCAGTTTTCAAAATTGTACGATCCCGCTTTCAGCCACGGTTTTAGGGGCGGCCGTCCATGACGGCGGTTGTCGCCCTGACGGATAGGGCTGCTGCGCTGGCTGTGAAAATCAAAGAAAGCTGTCCCGGAACAAGCGTCTTTATTCCCCGGCGTTACGGGGAAAAATACCCCGGTCATTGTTATTTCGAGGGAGGGCCGGCATCCCTCATCCGGGAAATTTGGCGGGAATACCCCCGGCTTGTCTTCATTATGGCCGCGGGAATTGTCGTCCGCCTCGTTGCACCTCTCCTGGAGGGTAAAGACGCTGACCCGGCGGTGGTGGTCCTGGACGAGAGAGGCGAGCATGTTGTCTCCCTTCTTTCCGGCCACCTGGGCGGGGCTAATGAACTGGCCCGCGAACTGGCCGCCCTGATCGGGGCAAAGCCGGTCATCACCACGGCCACCGATGTGGAAGAGCTGCCGGCCCTGGATGAGCTGGCCCGGAAAAACGGCTGCATCCTGGAGAACTCCGGGGACTGGAAGAAAATAGCCTTGGCCCTGCTGGACGGGAGAAAAGTCGGGCTGTACAGCACAGCAAAGCTGGGTGCGGAATTCCCGCCGCACGTGGAGAGGATGGACGGGACGCGCGCCTGCGGAGAGGGGTATGCCGGAATTATTTATATCACTGAAAAAGAAACGGTGCGGGAAAAGGGGAGAGGAGATGGGCTGCCTTACATAATTTTGAGGCCCAGGAACATTATCGCGGGGGTGGGGTGCCGGAGAGACACGAAAAAAGAGGAAATAACCAGTGCCGTTTTGAAAGAACTGGCCCAAAACGACATCAGCCGCTACAGCCTTTCTCACCTGGCTACCATTGAGTATAAAAAGGACGAGCCGGGCCTGGCGGAAGCGGCAAAGGAGCTGGGGGTGCCGCTTTTGTCCATAACGGCGCGCGAGATCGCGGCGGTGGAGGACCGGTTTGCCGTTTCCTCTTTTGTCCAAGCACACCTCGGGGTAGGGGCCGTAGCGGAACCGGCCGCTTGGCTGGCGGCCAAAGAGCCCTTCCTTATAGCGGGCAAATCACGACATGTTGGGGTAACCGTGGCCCTGGTCAAGGACCGGCGCGTGGTGATCGGTTAATGCCGGACGCGGCCGCATCAATGCGGCAGCATGTCCCGACATGCGGCGAGTACGACCGGGAGTGTAAGGGTAACAGAACAACGGGGAGGTTAAAGCGATGGAGGGGAAAAAAGGCAGGGTTTTTGCAGTGGGACTGGGGCCGGGAAGCCCCGGCCATATGACCGGCGAGGTCCTGAAGGCCATTCAGGCCAGCGAAGCCGTAATCGGCTACCATGTTTATCTGGAGCTAATTGAAGGACTGCTGGCGGGAAAGGAAGTGTTTGCTTCGGGTATGCGCCGGGAGCTGGAACGCTGCGAAAAGGCCCTGGCCCTCGCCAGAGAGGGAAAAACCGTTTCCCTGGTGAGCGGCGGGGACCCCGGAGTTTACGGGATGGCAGGTCCCTTGCTGGAAATAAACGGTAAACAGACGGAGCCGGTAGAAATTGAGGTGGTCCCCGGGGTTACGGCGGCGTGCATGGCCGGGGCCGTCCTGGGCGCGCCTCTCATGCACGACACGGCTTTGATCAGCCTGAGCGACCTGCTGACACCACGGGAGATGATCAAAAAGCGCCTGCGCCTGGCGGCGGAAGGCGATTTTGTCACAGTGCTTTACAATCCCGGGAGTGCTTCCCGGTCCGGTTACGTGAAATGGGCCAGGGACATCTTTCTTGAGTACAGAAAAAAAGAAACGCCGGTGGGCATTGTCCGGAACGCGGCCAGGGAAAACCAGGAGAAATGGATCGCCACCCTTGGGGAACTGGCCGATTATAGTGTGGACATGTTCACTCTGGTCATTATCGGCAACTCCCGGACATACTGCAGCGGGGGAAGAATGATCACTCCCAGGGGGTATGCATTATGATCCTGGTCTTGTCGGGAACCGCCGACGGGCGAGAGATAGCCGTGACTTTAAGCAAACATGGCTTTCAGGTGCTGGTCTCCGCAGCCACCTCATACGGAGGGATGCTGCACCGGCAGGGTTCGGAGGGGGCTGCCGTAAGAGAAGGCGTTCTTACCCGGCAGGAAATGGAAGAGCTTATTACCGGGGCTGAAATAAAGGCGGTGGTTGACGCCACCCATCCCTTCGCCGCCGGCGTATCGCGGGCGGCCGTGGAAGCCTGCGGCAGGCGGGCTGTTCCCTACCTGCGCTATGAGAGGGAGGAGACCAGGCTGGAACCGGGTGCGGAGGGGATTATTGCCGTTTCTTCCTTTAGCGCGGCGGCTGAAAAAGCCCGGCAGTTTGCGGGCACCGTTTTTCTGACGGTGGGAAGCAGGCACCTGGCCGAATTTTGCCGGGTTATACCGCTGGAACGCCTTGCGGTCCGGGTGCTGCCGCAGAGCGAAGTCCTGAAAAAATGCGAGGAACTGGGATTGCTGCCCCGCAGCATCGTGGCGATGCAAGGGCCTTTCAGCCGGGAACTGAACCGCGAAATGTTCAGGCAGTACCGGGCCGGCGTGATTGTGACAAAAGACAGCGGCCGTGCCGGGGGAACACTGGAGAAGATTTCCGCGGCCCGGGACCTGAGAATCCCCGTGGTCCTGGTGAAACGCCCCGCCGTCGAGTATCCCCTGGTAGTAAGGGACAAGGATGAACTGCTGGAAGAACTGGGCAGGATTTTGGGGATACAGGTCAAAGAGACCCGGAGCACGGGGAACAAAAACGCGGCAGGTGAGTGACGGTGGAGAAGGGTTATATCCAGGTTTATACGGGAAACGGCAAAGGAAAGACTACGGCTGCCCTGGGCCTTGGTTTGCGTGCTGTGGGCAGGGGATTGAAAGTGGTAATGTTCCAGTTCTTGAAAGGCGGTTTCAGCGGCGAGCTTGAAAGTGCGCGGCGGCTGGCTCCATATTTTGAAATACGCCGGTTGGCCGCAGCGGATAAACCAACTTGGGCATTGCTGGAAGATGAAAAAAGTGTCCTCCGGGAAAAATTCGCTCAGGAATATGCGGAACTGGAAAAATTTATCCGCGAGGGTTCAGCGGACCTGGTTATCCTTGATGAAGTAATGGCGGCGGTCCATTACGGGTTGCTCAACGCATCCGATGTCTGCAGGCTTATGGAAATAAAGCCGCAAGAAATGGAACTTGTTTTGACTGGAAGGAACGCGCCACCGGAAATACTGGAACGGGCCGACCTGGTCACGGAGATGAGGCCGGTTAAGCATTACTACAGCAGCGGAGTAAAGGCCAGGGATGGTATTGAAAGATGACCGGCAATTACGGACTATTTCCATGATATACCAAATAAATAAAAAAAGGGAATATGTTCGATATAATATGACATATTTCCCGAAGGGTTTAGGCTCTAATTGTAGAATATGTAAACCTCATATAAGCCATATTCAATAAAATTATATAGACGAGAGTTAATATACCAAATCTTTTGTTGATAATTTAAAAAATATGGCGAATAAAACGAAAGGTATGTTGTTTTATTACAATATAATGTGTTTAATTCGCAATGCATTTCGGTTAAATGAAGTAATCGGACATCGCTCGCTGCGCTCGCTCGTCCGATTATCGGGGCGCGGGCTTCGCCTGCTGATAGGCTCGCTCGCGCAAAGCGCTCGCGACATCGCCTATCAGCAGGTTTACGGACACCCCTTCGCCAAGTGCAAGCACTAGGGCTCAGGGGCGTCGTAAACCCGCGCCCCGTTAGCCGAAATTTTCCTTTTCAGTGATCTCTGCGGTTCCATAGGGCTGCTAAAACCAAGCAAAAATAAATAACCCCTCATGAAGAGGGGTTACCGACAAGTCGCCAAACTTGTCATAACTGAATAATTTAATACCGGCGAACTGCCAAGTTCACCATATCTGTACTTTTATACTACTATAGCATATTCAAAAAAGCAAGATTTAATTCAGTTTTTCTTGTAAGTATTTTACTTTTCCTTCTAAGGATTTTATAGTATTATCCTTTTTCACAATGACAGAAGTCATACCTAGAACATTAAACAACTTTCTATCAATTTCCTGCATTTCATCCTTTAACATCCCAATATTATTAATTATGCGTTCTTTGGCAATTGTTTTAATTTGCCCTAAATCTATTGTTCCCGTTAGTGTTCGGTTATTACCCTTTTCGTCTATGTATTGATAATTCCCTGTAATCTCAATTTGTATATCGGGAATTGTAAGTTTGCTAGTAGATATGATTGCACAAGTAAAAACAGGAGAAGTAAAATTGTACGCATTTGATTGTAGTACAACACAGGGGCGTAAAGAATTTTCTTCGCTACCAATATTTTCTCCTAAATCAACGAAGCATACTTCACCACGTTTAACAGTCCAAGTACGTTGATGTTTTTTTGAAATACTATAAAATAGTTTTCTCTTATTCCAGTTTAATACACGTTGTGCTTTTTGAAGCAATTCTAATGTTTCTTTATTCAATATTAACATCCTTTCTGTGTTACCCTACCATAATTAGACAGAAAGAAGGAAAATCCTGCAAGAATATGTAATATATATTTGAATAATAAGGGAAAGGAGGAAATTGTATGCCGACTACAGGAGAAAAGCCGGGATAGGTTCTTATACTTGTACAAAATGCGGACAAGTTGTCAGGCTTGATGACTCGTCAGATACTTTACCACCTTGCCCAAGATGTAATAATACAGAATATCGCTAAAAATTCCATCAAAATCTCAAAGTCTTCATCCGAATACCCATAGGCTTCTCAAACCCTCAAATGTTTACCTGAAGCATGTGGGTATTCTAGAAGATCTTATTTTATATTAAACAGATATTTTTATTTATAGATTCTTCACAAATGGTAAACGTACATATCTTCATTGATAACGAAATGAATAAATTGGAAAACTTTAGCGGTTTTCACGGGCGGGCGCGCCACATTCCCTAACCTAACCGCAGCAACGGCCGGCTCGCCCAAGCCCAAGAAAAGAGCTTTCTATGGCTTGGCCATCGCCTTAAGGTTCGGAAACGTTGGCAAACGGGATCGTTGCCGAAATTTTCTTTCCAGCATTATTCTATTTTATCTTATAATCAATTAATTTAAGCTCGTATTCTATTAAGAGCTTTTTGCGATGTAAGCTATTTTTATGATTTTCTAATCGCAAATCAAGC
>JANLFJ010000032.1 GCA_024655825.1 Peptococcaceae bacterium
ATTACAGCGGCGATTAAGTCGCTGATTGATTACAACTATATTGTACTAGGAGGTGAAAAAATGTCGTCCGCCCAACTGTTTCCGGTAAAGAAACTGCAGGATTTTTCCAATGAAATCTTATTAAAGCTCAACGTGACCCCCGGCAATGCCGAGATTATAACCGATTCCCTGCTTACTGCCGACCTCAGGGAAGTCAAATCCCACGGTATAGTCAGGCTGCCTGTATATATCGGTCGCATTGAAGCCGGCGTAATGAAAGCCGACGCTCCGGTAGAGGTGCTAAATGACCGCAGCGCCACCGCATTAATAGACGCCAACAATTCTTTCGGCCAGGTCGCCGGGCACAAGGCCATGAAGCTGGCGATAAGCAAGGCCCATAAAAACGGGGCGGGAATAGTCGCGGTGAAAAATTCCAACCATTTCGGCATTACGGCCTATTATTCGATGCTGGCCTTGAAAGAATGCATGGTGGGAATCGTGCTGACCAACGCCTCGCCGGCCATGGCCCCTTACGGGACGACTGCGGCTCTCTTGGGGACGAACCCGCTGTCTGTGGCTATACCGGCGGCGAAGCAGGTGCCGATAGTGCTCGATATGTCTTCTTCCGTGGTGGCCAGGGGTAAAATCAGGTACGCTGCTCTAAAAAATGCTGCTATCCCGCTTGGCTGGGCCCTGGACAGCGAAGGAAAACCGACCACCGACCCGCAAAAAGCGCTGGCGGGAAGCCTTGAACCGATTGGCGGGGTTAAAGGTTCCGGCCTGTCCCTGGTTATTGACATCTTATGTGGGGTGCTGACCGCAACAGCTTTAACCGGCGAAGTCTTAAACGTGACCGACTTTAGCGGCCCGTCCAAGACTGGCCATCTTTTCTGCGCCCTGAGCATCTCCAGCTTTAGCGACCCCGCCAAGTTCAAAGAATCAGTCGACGCGGTCATTCAGCGGATCAAGGCGCTTCCTTCAGCCGGCGGAGGCCCCGTATACCTTCCCGGTGAAATCGAACACAACAATACCCTCAAGAACCTGGAAAACGGCATCCCTCTCGATGAGGAAGTGGTTGAATCTTTGAATAAACTGGCGCGCAAGTATGGGGCCAGCCCATTGACTTAAAAATCGACCGGCAATCTTGGAACCTCATCCTCCCTATAAAAGCATTACCCGTCAAAACTTTCGAGGGGTAATGCTTTTTTAACGGCCCGTGCTTTTAAACACGGGCCGTTAAGGCGTTCCAGCAGCTTGTCATCCTTTCAAGTGTTCCGGGAGGGGCGGTGCGTAGGCCCACACGATTTTGAACGGCTCATCGCCGGTGTTGATAATCTCGTGCTCTACCCCGATCGGCGAAAAAATGCAGGTGCCGGGATAAAGCTCATACTCCTCCCCGCCGGCAATAAGCTTGCCCCTGCCGGAGACCACGTACATGGCTTCTTCCTGGTCGGTGTGCTTGTGCAGGGGGATCCTGCTCCCGGGTTCCGTCACATTCGTCCCCATGGAAATCTGTCTTGCACCCACGGTCTTTTCGCAAATCAGAAGTTTCGACACGCGGGGAGGTTCTCTCCTTGTTCCCTCCACTTCGCTTTCCCTGACAATCAGTTTCTTCATCGTTTCATACCTCCACAAAGTAATTTTGCCATATAAACGGCGGCCTTTCCCCTTGCCTGCCGGAAGTCAAGCCGGTACACAAGGGCTTTCCCTCAATCAATCGTTTTCTTCGTAAATCGCCTCCTGAGGGCATGTATTCATGCAGGCATAGCATTCTACGCATAAACTGCTGTCAATTTCCACTTTCCCGTCGGTTTCGCTGATTTTCGGGGCGCCAACAGGGCAAACCGAAACGCAAACCGCATCGCCACTGCATTTTGCTTTATCCACTTTGAGCACCGATGACCCTCCTGATTCGTTATTAAAAATACTGGATTGATTCTAAGTCTATCTTACTTCGGTTTTATTCATTAGCGCAATTTATGTTTATAATTGTATTTATCGGTTATGCTTATTAATAACGTTCAAGTTTGCCGCTGCAGGCCGCCTTTGAACACCTCAACGATTCCCTCGTCGCCGTTTACAATGACATAATCGCCGGTTTCGATTATTTCTATCGGATCCCGATCAAAATCCGTAACAGTCGGAATGTTTGCGATCATGGCGGCAAGGACCGTCAGGGCGCATCCTTCTCTGTAGACGAAGGCAGCCGGGTTGACCCCGTAAGACCTAGTCCTGCCGTACCCCATAAAGCCGCCGGAACCTCTGGGTTCAGGAAAAACCAAAACCTTGCCCTTAAACGGGACCTGGTACAAGGGGTGGTTTCTTTCCGTCGTAAAACCTCTTTTTTCATCCACATTTCCCCAGCCCATTAAAGGCTTTTTTGACACAAGTGCTTCTCCTTCGGCAATACCGCCGATCACCTTTCTGCCGCGGAGAACGATTTTTTCTGTGCCAGTATTCATAAGTATTACCTCCATTCGCCTTTCCATTTGCCTGTGATAGCCGCCTGGATGCAATCTTCCGTAGTTCCGTACCAGACCTCCAGCTTTCTTGGATGAAGATGCCCGGTCATGTAATAATTCAGTTTTGCCGCATCCGTGGCCATAACCGCGGCTGGCGGCATCTCCCCGCGCATCTCTCCAGCGCAGGTACCCGACAGGAAATTTGCTCCCGCCCGTTCGATTATGGCCTTGTACCCCATGGCCTCGGCGATTTTGTACGTCCAGGGGTTGGTCATGACCCACAAACTCGTCTTGCACCTTTTGCCCTCAAGCAGCCGCGCCGCTTTCTGGATTTCCTGAATATTGTAGTGGGGACAGCCCAAGTAAACAAAGTCCACATCGTCAGTAGAAGCAAAGTTCAGCATTTCGTAAACCCTTTTTAAATCACTGCGGGTTATAGTTATTCGTTTTTTTATCTTGTCGCCTTTAAACGCAGCTTCCAGGGTAGGCGCTTCAGGGGTCAAGCCGGGAACGTGATACATCCGTACCTCGCCGCCGGTGTTCAGCGATGAGTTCATTTTGACCAGCTGGCTGGTGGTCGGTTTGCCGATGCCGACTATGGCCGGGACTTTGAGACCCACGGCTTCCCCTACCGCCCAGCCAAACAGGTCATAGTCCATGTCGGTTTTTAGTTCGGCCTCACACTCCACCAATACCGTCGCCGCCCTGTTTTCATCGAGATGCATGTCATAGGCCGGAACCTTTCCTAAGTATGCGGTTTGGAAACATCCATCAATGTTTGTCCTGGCTCCCAGTATGGCATTGGCCCACGGGATCGCAGAGCTTTCCCCCCACGAACAGTGCTGGCCCACCGTGGGCCAATACGAGCTGACCAGGTAATAATTGCATGAAAGGGTGGGAATCATCCCCATTTGTACATATGGTTTAATGTTTTGCAGGCACTTTTTGTGGTATTCCGGATCGCTGTTGGGCCAAGTGCAGCAGTTTTCCCACCCGTCGACAATAAAGCCGGGAGCAATAGGTTTATTGCCAAAAGTGGGTACCTTGAATTTCTCGCCCCTTTTAGCCGCCTCCTCGATTTCTTCAATAGTAATGCGGTAATCTGGGACCCAGGAAGACTTTAAACCGGGATGCAGGTCCGCCGTCCCGTCGATGTCAACCAGCCTTTCCGCACCTGCTGCTTCACCGTAGGCGACTAGAAACTGCATGCATTTTTGGGCCAGATAACCCTGCTCGCCGTCCAGTATCCTTTTTTCTTCATCGGTCAAGCGCATCTCAATTCACGCTCCTCATAATTTTTCGTGTCTGTTCGTCCGCCGCCCGTTAATGATATGCTGGAAAAAACCGGACGACGCTACCATATTTGCAGCAATTATAGCTCGATGTAAAGTTCCTCCACCTTTTCCGGCAGCGGTACGCCGTTTTCATCCCAGCCCATCAGCGTATAATAATACTTTTTTGCCTTTTCCAGCGCTGCCGGATCGAGAGTGGGCTTCCCGGACAGCACCCCGCCGATCTTGGGCTGGAAATAACGCTGCGGCAATATATCGTAGGCAGCGGTGAATCCTTCCCGCACATTGAACAACCTGGCCGTTGTCAGTATCCGCTCAGCTATCCTCAACAGTTCCGCCGCGCTGGTGTCCCAGCCGGTTACGGCCGCAGTAAGGGCGGCTATTTTCTGGTAATCCAGGATTACTCCCGTGAGATGGCATAACAGCAGGCTGTCGTACAGCACCTGTTTGAAATGCTCCACCCTGAACAAAGCCACCTTGCGGGGCCCAATATCGTATACAGGAACTGTGTCATGGTATCCCAAGGATTTCAGCGGGTTGATCCCTGCATCCGCCGCATACTTGCCGTCCATGATATTGCAGCAGTGATCGGCCCCGTGCGGATTAATCATAAAGCCAAGACCAAAGCCCGGCATGAGCCTTGGTTCATGCTGCCCAGGTTCCAACCCCTTAACGTGCATAGCGAACCTTTCCGATCCCTTCCCGATTTGCTGAGCAAGCCTTAACGTCCCTTCGGCAAGCAGCCTGCCGAAACCCTCCTTCTTGGCGATAAGCTCAATGCATTTCAACATCGCCCCGGCATTTCCCCATGTCAGTTCAATGCCGCCCGTGTCTTCAACTGTCAGCAATCCGTTCTCAAAGCACTCCATGGCGAAGGCTATCGTTCCGCCCACAGAAATGGTGTCCAGGGAGTAAGCATTGCACAGTTCGTTACCTTTGACTACGGCCTTCATATCATCTATGCCCAGGTTGCTGCCCAATGAGGCGATTGTTTCATATTCGGGTCCGCCATAGGCAGGATCCACCGGATAGGGATCGTCGAATTTTATCCTTTTTTTGCAACGCATGGGGCAAACATAACACCCCTCCATTCCTATCCGGACAGTATCTTTCATGACTCCGGCATGGATGTTCTTTACCCCCGGAAATACTCCGTCCCGCCAGTTGCGGATCGGCAAATTGCCGACCGCCTCAAAACCGACGATTTCCGGACCGCCGGTACCGTACTTCATCCATTCCATCGTGCGCCAGGATGTCTCTATCCGGTGTTGGGTATCCTTGTTTTGTTCCGCAACTCGTTCCGGGCAGCACGCCTGCGGCGTCCAGGTCCCTCTGACCGCGACCGCCTTTAGATTCTTTGAACCCATCACCGCACCCAGGCCGCCTCTGCCGGCAGCATCATAACAGCCGTTCATTATGCAGGCATACCGCACCTGATTTTCCCCACCGGGGCCTATCAAAGATACGCGTATCTTATCGTCGCCCAGTTCGGAGCGGATGGCCTGCTGCACTTCTTTTACGGTTTTGCCCCATAGGTGGCCGGCGTCCCTTATGCTTACGTTTTGATCTTTTATCCAGAGGTAAACCGGCCGGTCAGCCTTCCCTTCCACAATCAGGGCATCGTACCCGGCCCTTTTAAGCTCGGCCCCCCAGAATTCGCCCACCTGCGAAAGGGCTATGCCCCCGGTCAGCGGAGATTTGGCGCCGACGGCATTGCGCCCGCTCGCGATTACGGATGTTCCGGTAAGAGGCCCCAGGGCAAAAACCAGTTTGTTTTCCGGCCCCAACGCGTCTATACCCGCTTTAACCTCTTTAAGAAGAAAATAGGCTATGAATCCATTCCCGCCCAAGTACCTCCTGTAAAACTTCTCATCCTTCTTTTCCACGCTGACGGTTCTGTCCGTCAGGTTTACCCTGAGAATCTTTCCCGCATATCCACCCGGTGTTCCTTCAGCCATTTCCATTCACCTCCGGATCTCTCAGCAAAATTCTCCCGCAGAATCGCTGCAAAACGAATATAAACGGATCTTCTCTCTCCTTTTTGGTTATTGACAATCAAAACCCTAAGATGCACAATTATTTATAATGGTTAGTCCATTTCTCAATATCATTGCCGTGGAGGTCTAAATGAGAGGGCAAGCAGACCGGAGAAAAATCCTATTTGTTACAACCCTGGGAGCATTAATGGCTCCCTATGTCTTCTCTTCGATAAACACCACCTTGCCGTCAATAGGGCGCGATCTGTCGATTAATGCCGTGCTGATGAACTGGATTGCCCTGTCCAGCGTGCTGTCGGCAGCCATGTTCATTATTCCGATGGGTAAAATTGCCGACATATACGGTCCACAACGGGTTTTATTAATCGCGGTAACAGTGCATATCACAGCCTCGTTTTTGTGCGGCGTTTCTTCTTCGGCGGCGATGCTGATCGCTTTTCGAGCGTTGCAGGGGATCTGCGGAACCACGATGATGGTTACTACCACCGCAATCATATCGTCAGCCTATCCGCCGGGTGAAAGGGGGCAGGCGCTCGGTCTGAACGTGGCAGCGATTTATATAGGTTTATCCCTGGGTCCTTTTATTGGAGGCATCCTTACGAATAATTTCGGCTGGCGAAGCGTCTTTTTTGTGGTGGTGCCCGTCGGGGCGCTAATGATCGCCCTCCTGCTAAACCTTAAACAGGAATGGACAGTCGCACAAGAAAACAGGTTCGATTTCAAGGGTTCGTTGATTTTCTCCATAGGGCTTTTCGGCCTTATTTACGGACTGTCCACAATCAGCAGCGGCCGGGCTGGCCTGACCATGGTATTCATTGGTTTGCTTGCTCTGGTTGTGTTTGGTTTCTATGAGGCAAAAACTCAAGACCCGGTACTGGACGTCAGGTTGTTAACAAGCAACAGGATCCTCTTGTTCTCCTCGTTGGCCGCGCTAATAAGCTACAGCGCCACTTACGCCGTCAGCTACATGTTGAGCCTGTATTTACAGTACATAAAAGGGTTCCCGCCGCAGCAGGCCGGCCTCGTGCTTGCCATACAGCCGGCCACGCAGGCCTTTTTTTCCCCGCTGGCCGGCAAATTGTCCGACCGGGCTGAACCGCAGAAGGTCGCTTCCCTGGGTATGCTGCTAACGGCAATGGGGCTGCTGTCCCTTTCCTGTTTAACGCCGGATACCGGGCAGCATACTGTTTTAGGAACTTTGTTTATTTTGGGCGTTGGCTTTGCCTTTTTCTCTTCTCCAAACTCGCTGGCAATAATGAATTCCGTAGCCAAACAACATTACGGCGTGGCCTCAGCCATTATTGCCGTCTCACGTTCGATCGGGCAGACGTTGAGCATGGGCATTACAACCTTGACCATGGCTTATTATCTGGGAAAAGCGCATATCGACCCGTTAAATTACCATAAGCTGCTCATGAGCCTGCGTGCATCGTTCACCATTCTATCTGTCCTTTGCGGTCTGGGCATTTTCGCTTCACTCGCCAGGGGTAAAACGCGCAGCACGGCAAACATGCAAGGCAAGGAATGATATGGAATAAGCTTACAAAGCGCGCAGATAAAGTTGCTCCACGTCTTGGGGCGTGGTTTGCCTTGGATTTATCTCAAAAAGGGTGCTGCGCAAGGTGTCGGCAAGCAAACGCGGTATATCGTCTTTGGTTACTCCCAACTCTGAGAGATTATTGGGTATCCCGAGCTCTTTGTTCAGCTTTCTCGCTTCATCGATCAGCATTTCAGGTTCAAATCTGTTGCCGCTGGCTGCCCCTGGTTTAATTAGGCTGTAAATCTTTTTGTATTTTCCGGTATCAGACAGTGCGTTGAATTCCAACACATGCGGGAAGAGCACGGCGTTGGCCACTCCGTGGGGGATATGGAACAGGCCGCTCAAAGCATGAGACAAGGCATGAGTGTTGCCGGGGCGTGCCAGGGACTGAGCCACTCCCGCAAACATACTTCCCAGAAGCATGTCCTCCGCTGCCTCCAGATTCCTCCGGTTGGCCACAAAGGCACGAAGGCTCCTCCCAATCAGTTGCAGGGCTTTTTCCGCCATGCAGTCCGTAAAAACATTGCCGGTCAACGAAAGATAGGCTTCAACCGCATGGATCAGGGCGTCCATTCCCGATGAAGCCGTAATCGAGGCCGGCAATGTTGTGATTGCCTCCGGATCTAAGAGTGCGTACTCCGGCACCAGGTTATTTCCTCCAATAACCATTTTGAATTTATTATTGTCAGTAATAACCGCAACCCGTGATACTTCGCTCCCTGTTCCGGCCGTAGTGGGTATGGCAAAAATAGGTGCCACCTGGCACTGGTTGTTTGGCCTTTCGTAATCTTCAATCTTTCCCCCATTGATAGCAACTAAGGCTGCAGCCTTGGCCGCATCCATTGCGCTGCCACCGCCCAAAGCCACAATTCCTTCGCATTGGTTTTCAGTAAAACATTTGACAGCTTTGGCCACGGTTCTTGTGGAGGGGTCGGCTTCGATGTCAATAAAAACAGTGAAATCTATGCCGTTCCCGCTTAACATTCTTTCCACGTTTTTTCTTTGCTGTTCCAGAGCCGGATCGGCCATGAGCAGAACCCTTTTCAGGTGCCTGGCGCTTACCTTTGCGGGCAATTCCTTCATGCAGCCGGCGCCGAACGTCACTTCTCCCCTCATGCTGAACGAAAAACGTTTATACATTTTCACATCACCTGTCTCAATTTTTTGAGGCCATACTCGGATGATAGATATATTATTTGATATCAAGCGCCGCAATCGAATACTGCTGCAACAAAAAGAATATGGGGGGATGCAGTCCTCATGTGCATGGAAAGCTGCATCCCATTAATACCGTAATAATTTCTGAGCTGTTTACAGCTTGTTAAATTTTATTCAGGCATTGACCGTCCCTGACTTTCCTCTGATAGAGGCGTTTATTGCAACGCCTCAAACGACTTGATCAATTCTTCACCTTCCGGGCCTGAAATGCCTTTAACCTGTTCCATCAGCGATTTGGTTGCCTTTACGAATTCAGCATTTTCGGCATCGGTCAAATGGTAAACTGTTCCATTGGCGTTCTTTATCGCGTCGATGGTGTCTTGCTTCATTTTAGCCGATAAATCACGCATATAGACCATCAACTTTTCGGCTGCTCTTTGGACATCCGCCTGCTGCTCCTTGGTCAATGCGTTCCACGCCTTTTCGCTCATCATCAGCCCGCCGAATATCTCCTGGAGAGTGGTGAAAGTTATGTAGTGCGCCGTTTCATAAAGCTTTTGGGGTCCCGTGATCGTCCAGCCACAGTATGCCACATCGACAGTATTGCGCTCCAGGGCCACAGGCAGGTCTCCCAGCGGGATCGTCACCGGGCTCCCGCCCCACAGTTTGATTGCCTCGCCAATCCATTTGCCGGACACACGCACCTTGAGGCCTTTTAAATCCGCGGGGGACTTAATCAGCTTTTTCATGCTGGTAAACGTGGTTGTTCCCCCCTGTTCGGACGGCGCTATGTATTTGACCCCGTATTTGGCAAAGATTTTTTCGACTATGGAATGGGTGGCTTTGTCCAATTCCATGTACTTGTCGCCGCGGTAAGCTCCAGGCACTTCAAACGGGGTAAGCTCCTTGATGGTGGGCGATATATATGACACGACAAAGTGAGCAATGTCCACATTGCCCTTGCGAACGGCATCAAGAGCATCTTTATTTGAAACCAGAGAAGCGGCGGGATAAACTTGAACCTTGATCTGACCTTTGCTTTCCTCTTCCACACATTTGGCAAAATAGTTGTACGCCTGACCGGTTAAACTGGTTTCCGTATTGGGATAACTCAGCTTCAGCGTTACCTGTCCTCCTTGCGCCTGGCCCTCGTTTCCTGCAGGCGCTGCGCTTTGCTTGGAGGAAGCGCCGCTGCATCCTGAGAGGGCTGCGAAAGCAACCAAAACTATAATAAGCAACACGCTGACATAAACCTTTTTACTGTTATTCATGCAAAGGACACCTCCTTAAATTTAGTTGCAATCGACTTTAGGAACCTGCCTGCCAACAAGGCAGCATCCGGCACTAGCCGCTAACCAGTGCAACTTATCCTTGCGGCAGTGCCGCAGACGGCCCGATTGCCTGCATAGGTTTTAGAAAACCGCCCTGTTCATTGGAAACCACCTCCCCTTCTGTTTTCTTGGCGGTTGCCGCCTGTCAGTCTCGCCGCCATCCGGTTAAGCCGGTCCCAGCATTCAACAAAATCACATCCTGGAGGGAAGATATAGTGCAATCTCCGGAAATATTGTTATTATTATCAAGGCGGTTATCAATACCAGCACATAAGGGAGAGTGCCTGTTATTATCTTGTTCATCGGCACATCCGTAACGGTTCTGATGACAAACAGATTCAAGCCCACCGGAGGGGTAATCATCCCGATCTCCACGCACAGGGTGGAAACAACCCCCAGCCAGATGGGATCAAAGCCAAGGGCAATGATGGTGGGATATACGAAAGGTATGGTAAGAATGACCATGCTGCCGGGATCCATTAAGCACCCCAGCATAAACCACAAAATGTAGAGCATGGTCATGACCAGCCATTTGTTCAGGCCGGAAGCAACTATGATTTTGGCAATCGATTGGGCCAGCCCCAGATAGCTTATGACGTAGCTCAAGGACAGCCCGCAGATGACCAAAAAGAGAATCATGGTGCTGGTCCTGGCGGCGGCGGGCAGCGTGCTGATGAAAAGTTCCTTGGTCAACCTTCTCAAGTAAAGAACGAGCAGCATGGCCCCGATGGCGCCGAACCCCGCTGCTTCGGTCGGGGTGGCTATCCCGGAATACAGGGAGCCAATAACCACAAATATCAATACAAAGGAAGGGATGAGAAGCTTTAAGTCCTGGCCGATGCCGCCCGCTTGCTCCTGGACAAAGCTGGCCGTTTCCTCGTCAACCTGCCTGGATGAACCTTCTTGAAGCGCAGGATTCAATTTAACCCTGATTACAATGAACAAGCAGAGAAGAAAGCTGATCAGCAGGCCGGGCAGGATACCGGCAATCAACAGTTTGGCGATGGAGTTCTCGGTGATTATTCCGTACGTGACAAAGGTGATGCTGGGGGGAATCATTATGCCCAGAGTCCCGCCGGCGACAACCGTGCCGACTGCAAAATCCTCCCTGTACCCCCGGTGGATCATTTGTTTGATCGAAATTCGCCCTATCGCCGCAGCGGTGGCCGGGCTGGAACCGCACAGGGCGGCGAACACCGTGGAGGCCAGAGTGGCGCTCAGGGCCAATCCTCCCTTTACCCGCTGAAGGTATTTATTCAACACCATGAAAATGTCCGCCGCAACGTTACCCCTGGCCAGGAATTCGGCCATTAGAATGAACAGCGGCGCTACAAGCTGGTTCATGCTGGTGCCCTGGTTAAAAGCCATGGTGCCTATCTGCGCCAACTGGTTTGGAGATAAATAAAGCAACGTTGAAGCAACTGTCGTAAACCCCAGGGCAAATGCTACTGGAGTTCCAATAAAGATTGCCGTTAAAAGAATCGCCAGCAGGGTTATCAAAACAAGTATCAATTAAATGACCTCCCCTTTGAACTTCAATGCGTTCTTTCGGGCCGCGTTCCTGGAATCATAGATACTTTTGACCGCCGCTGATCAAATCTGAAATGATGCAGATCACAGTGACAAACATCATTACTGATCCCACGAGCATGGCCGCATACAACAAAACAATGGGAATCTGCACGTTTGCCAGGGTAAGCTTATTTAGTTCCAGGGCGTCCTTTATCATCAGAACGCTATCCCCTGCAAGCACGACAATATAAACCAAGGCCAGCAAATAACCGGTGACCGCCATGGCCTTCCTTGCCTTCACGTCCCAGACCTGGCCAATCCTCTCCCGGATAAAGTCCACAGCCACATGTCCTTTTTCCTGAAAAGAATAAGATGTGCCCAGGAATATCGCCCAAATCAGCATGTACAAAGAAATGTCCATGCTCCAGGAAGTCGGGCTTGCAAAAACGCTGCGCACAATGCCTTCCATCACGGATAGTGCACCGATTATGAGTATTAACAGGCCGGATATTATCCCCATGATCAGATTGAAGCGCGACATAAAATGCGGGTATTTCAACACTTTTCACCTCCCTGTGACAAGCTTCCTAACGCTCCTTATTAACCTTATTACTCCTATTAAGATTAAGGTCGCTCACCAGCCCCGCCAGATTCAAAGTTTCAAGTTTCCGCGGCGAAGGCAGGCCCGTGGTTAAATCCCACTCCATTTCCTGGTAATAGGACCTTCTGGCGGTTTCCATATCGATGGTTACCCCGGCGGTTGGCCCGGCCTTCAACGGCGGTATTCCCTGCGCCCTGGGGGGAAGCCTGAAGCCTTGCGGTTCAAGACCCTCCCTCAGATTGAAGCAGTGCCTTAAAGTGTTGATCCTCTCTCCCGCCACCAGGGCCTCTTCCAGGTCAAAATCCTTCCATCCGGTAACCGCCTGGAAGGCCTCCAACAGCGGGTAATGGTTATACCCGAATTTGGTGAACAGGCACATGCCGGCCGAGTTAAAGAACTGGAACCATTTATTGAGAATCGCCAGCGGCTTGCCTTTCGAGTTGTAATCGTATTTCTTGCTGCCCAAATCATCCAGGCCGAATTGTGCCAATTCCTTATCCGACCAGCCATGCTCGATGAACCCGACGCCGCCGGTGGTATGGCGTCCCGGAGTCGGATCCAGAACATAACCGTACCCGAAGCCCGGCCAGCAGCGCGGATCGTGCATTCCCAGCTCCTGCCCGCCCACGTGAATGGCAAACTCTTCGGCAGCCTGCCCAATTTTTTCGGCTGCGGCCTTCACGCCGTCGGCCAGAAGCGCGCCAATGCCCTTCCGGTCGCGCATCATCTCGATCAACGGGATGACAGCGTCCTTGTTTCCCCACTCCAGCGAAAGGCCGTCCGTATCTTTTTCAGTTATCAGGCCTTTCTCATAACATTCCATGGCAAAGGCCACCGTCGCGCCGGCTGAAATCGTATCAAAACCGCAGCGATTGCATAATTCATTGACTTTGATGACCGTTTCCGGATCATCAACCAGGCACATGCTCCCGAACGCGGCCACGGTCTCGTATTCCGGCCGGTGCGTCAGATACGTCTTTCCATCGGCATCTTTCATTTCCAATATGGCGCCGCACACAATCGCGCACTGGGCGCAGGCGTATTTTCTCTTCATGTACTGTAAATAAACATCTCCGCCCAAATTGCTCGCTTTTTCCAGCGGGTAAACTTCCTCCGCGATCCCTTTCCAGTTCTGGATGGGGGCATCCTGAATCGCGATGTTTTTCAGATATATCCCTACGGTGCCTAGTTTTCCGATGTTATTGGCCAGTCTTGTCCTGGTTTTAATGTCTTCTCCCATGCGGGCCAGAACCTCCCGGTATGCGGACTCGTCCGCCACAGGGACCTGCCGGCTCCCTTTTACCGCAACAGCCTTGAGCAGTTTCGATCCCATCACCGCACCCAACCCTGACCTTCCTGCCGCCCGGCCGTAATCGTGCATAATAGCAGCAATTTTCGACCGGTTTTCCCCCGCCTGGCCAATCAAAGCCACCGCGGCACCGGAGTCCACCTCTTGTTTAATCATGTCTTCGGCATCCGAACTGTCTTTGCCCCACAGATGACCGGCATCGCGTATTTCTACCGCCCCGTCGGTTATCCATAAATAAACGGGTTTTTTCGCCCGGCCGGTGATAAAGACCCCGTCATAACCGGTGCTTTTTAATACCGGGCCAAAATTGCCTCCGCAGCTGGAATCTCCCCAGCCGTTGGTAAGCGGCGATTTGGCCACCACATTAAACCTGCCGGCGCCGTGGCACCTGGTTCCGGTAAGGGTGCCGGCAACAAAGCCGAGAATGTTTTGGGGTCCAAGGGGATCAGCCCCGGCTTTCATTCTTTCATAAAGAACCCTTACGCCTAGCCCGTAACCGCCAATAAACTCCCGGTAAATGTCCTCGGTTAATGCTCTTTCTTCATAGGCATTACTCGTGAGGTCCACAAACAGCACCTTGCCCATGTATCCTCCGGGCATCGACATTATCAGCACCTCCCCAAATAATTGTCAACCAATTGCCAGACTGTACAGCCGTTTCATATCCTCGGGCGTGGTCTGGCGGGGAACAAACAAATAAATCCTTGTCCGTTGCGCGTCTTTCAGGAGTAGCGGGATGCAATCCTGCGTTACCCCCAGTTCAGAGAACCGTTCAGGCAAGCCGATATCCTTGTTCAGCTTCCTTATCTCTTCAACCAGCATCCCGGGTTCGAATCTATCTATATCAGGGGCATTCGGTTTAATCAGGCTGTATATCTTTTTATACTTACCTTTATCCGCCAGGGCATTGAATTCCAGTACGAACGGGAAAAGCACGGCATTAGCCACCCCGTGCGGAATATTAAAATAGCCGGTTATCGGGTGAGAAAGGGCATGGGCTTGACACGGCAAAGCCAAAGAAAGGGCTATCCCGGCGAACGCGCTGCCCAGGATCATGTTTGATGCTGCCTCCAGATCAGCCCTGTTGGCAACAAACGCGCGAAGGTTCGGCCCAATCAATTCCATGGCCTTTTCGGCCATACAGTAGGAAAACACCGACCCGGCCAGGGAAAGATATGATTCTACCGCATGGATCAAAGCGTCCATTCCCGCTGCTGCCGCCACGGAGGCAGGCAGCGTCGCCAGCAGCTGCGGGTCCAGGAGCGCACAGGCCGGCAGGATTTTATCGTTTAGAATAACCATCTTGTACTTTTCTTCATCAGTAATAACAGCGTTGCGCGTAACTTCACTGCCGGTACCGGCCGTGGTGGGAACGGCAATAACCGGCGGTACCGGGTGGTCGACGGGAAGGTAATACCCGGCAAAGTCCTTGATTTTCTTTCCGCTTTTCCCCACAATGGCTATGCCCTTGGCGGTATCCATCGCGCTTCCCCCGCCAATGCCGACAATACCATCGAAGTTGTCATTCACGAATATTTGAATTCCTTTTTCCACCGTTTTATAGGACGGGTCCGGTTCAATATCGGTAAATGTGACATATTCAATGCCATGGCGCGTCAGCATGTCTTCAACCCTGTTGATCAGCCCTGTTTTGACCAGACCCGGATCGGAAGTAATAAGGACTTTTTTCATATTCCGGGAGATGATTTTTTCCGGCAGCTCCTCTAAACAGCCTGACCCGAACGTCACTTCTCCCTTTACGCTGAATGTCTGATATCCCATTGTCACTCACCTCGCCAATATCCAATATAATTTCAGAATAAATTGATTGAAAACTTCATGGAAACTTCACTATTGGTTCTGCTCGACAATTTTTCGCAGCCTTTATTCCACCAGCACGGCGCCGTCGGACAACGGCCGAACCACACGCCTGTATATCGAAAGCCATCCGCTGTCATCCTTGGTGGGCCAGGCGCCCATGCGGGCCCGGCGTGAGGCGAGTTCGTCTTCCGGTACCTCCAGATTGACCACGCGCTCCTTGACATCAATGGAAATCATGTCGCCGCGCTCCACCAGCGCGAGCGGTCCGCCTTCCGCCGCCTCAGGACTGATTTCACAAACCAGCAGCGTTTTATTAACCAGTCCCGACACATGGCCGTCGGTCACCACCGCCACCTCCCCGGTCAGGCCGGCACCGTCCAGGGCAAAGATGACGCTGGAAAGCAGCCCCATACCAGGATTGCCCTTCACGCCGAACCCCCTGAGCACAAGCACCTCTCCGGCCTTGACATCGCCTCTCTTCAGTCCTGCAATTGCCTCCTCCCGCGATTCGTATATAACGGCCGGGCCGCGGAATTTGAGCGGTCTGTCATCAACAACCGCCAGCTTCACGATCCCGCAGACCGGGGCCAGCGAACCACGGACCAGTACGATTGACGGCCGGGTGGAAAGCGCGCGGTCCACCGGGTATATTATTGTTTCGTCAATCACTTTCGCCTCACGCAAGATCTCGCCCACTGTCTGCCCGGTAATTGTCCTGGCCTCCTTGTGCAGGAAGCCTTCCAGTTGCTTCATCACCGCTCTTGTGCCACCCGCAGCCTCAAATTCTTCAATCGTGTGCTGGCCATTGGGCCGCACTGCAGTCAACAGCGGGATGCGGCTGGCATATTGCTCGAACAGGCCGTAAACGTCTACCTCGCACTTCGCTTCCCTGGCCACCGCCTGCAAATGCTTGATCGTGTTGATCGACCCGCTCACGGCCAGCATAACCATGACCGCATTGGCAAACGCTTCCGGCGTCAATATATCGCGGGGCTTTACGTCTTCCCAGACCATCTGCACGATTCTTTCCCCCGCCAGGCGCACCGTCTTCCACATGTTTGAGCTGTTGGCCATCACCGGCGTGCTGCCCGGCAGGGCCATCCCCAGCGCCTCGGATACGCAGTGCATGGAATTGGCAGTCCCGAACCCCGGACATACGCCGGGCCCCTGGATGGCGGTTTCGGTCATTTCGGTCAGTTCCTCAAGCGTAATCTTGCCGGAGGCATAATGGCCGGCGTTGATGAAGACATCTTCAATGTCGCAGTGCTCTCCGCGGTACTTTCCGCTGGGTTGATAGCCGCAGGCGATGATCAGCGTGGGGATGTTGAGACGGGCTGCCGCCATCAGCTGGCCGGGCGCCGTTTTGTCGCAGGAGGCCAGGCATATCATCCCGTCAAGCTGGGCCCCTTCCACGGCAACCTCGATATCGTTGACAATCAAATCACGTGTCGATTGGATATAGCCGCCGGTGCGGCCCACGGCCGTGATAAAATCGCTCGGTGCGGCGGTGCGAATCTCAAACGCCAGCCCCCCGGCAGCCCGAATTTCCTCTTTGAGCCTCAGCGCTATCGCGTCAAGATGGGTAAAGCACAGGGCCAGGCTGGACGAAGAATTGACAATGGCAATTTTCGGTTTTTCCATGTCCTCATCCGTAAGCCCGATGGCCCGCCAATGAGCCCGCCGGCTCGCCCAGGCCAGAGTCCCCTTTTTAAAATTGCTGCGCAGTTCCGTTTTCGACTTCATCGGTTTCTCCTCCTGTTCCTGTCAATTGGTCCTACCCCGCACCATCCTCGTTGAACAACTTTATTAAAAGCTAAAAATTAATTCAATGCATATAAACTCGATCGGTTAATCGGTGCGCTCCACATTGTCTTTAACCCGTTCCGCCAGTTCAGACAAGGCGATGTCATGTACGCTGCCGGAACCCGCAAGGTCAAGCGCGTGGGCTGCCGCCGCACCCATGGCGATGCACGGTCCCATTACGCGCACGCTGGAATGCGCGGCCACATCGCCGTCCAGGCAGCGGCCTGCGGCCACCAGATTATCTATACCGGGAGGGGTTAAACTGCCAAACGGCACGTAATGCACATGGTCCTCGGAAAACTGCTCCCAGTAATATCCTTCCAGCGAGTCATGGATTTCAATAGGCCATGCCGTCCGCGCGATCGAATCCGGAAAGCGCCTGCCGGAGCGCACATCATCCGCCGTCAGCTGGTACCGTCCAACAATCCAGCGCGTTTGCCTGATTCCCGGCAAGGCGTAGGCGCGAACCCGCGCTTGACCAAAATTTTGCGGAAACTCATTTTTTAGAAACTGGAACACGCGGTCAGCCTGGGCCTTCCCCTCGAGCGTCTTTAAAGAGGCTGCAACCGGTTCCAGCGGCGTCTCCTCGTGGGTCAGGTTGACGGTTACCGTTCCGCGGGGAGGGAAAGGGAAGACCTGGCCGACCGCCCGCACCAGCCCATAAGCCTTCCCTTTTTTTCGCATTACTTCGGACAGCTCGTCCTTGTTCGGTAATCCCTGATACTCGACTCCTTCCAGCACCATCATATGGCTGCCGTAAATAGGTCCGTCCACCGGCTCGCGGCAGGGGAGCCCGGCATGCCAAGCCAGCGCGGCATCTCCGGTGGCATCGACAAAACCCGCGGCTATTACCTTCAAGTCGCCGTAGCGCGTGGCCAGTTCAAGAGATTGTATCCTTCGCCCTTCAACAATTGCCCCGCGCAGAACGGCGCCCAAAACAACCACGATCCCCGCCCTGGCGACCTCTTGCTCGATCCAGCGCGCCAGGTCCACCACGTCGTACATTACCGTGGTCCAGGCTCCGCGCCGGTAATGGAGCGCACCTGCCCGGCCAAGGTCGCGCAGTATGTCGTCGGCGATCCCGTGGGTAAACTGGTAAGGATTGGGACCGTTGGAAAACAGGCCGCAAAACATGTGGATCATCGAGTTCACGGCCTGACCGCCCAAGGCCGGCAAACAGTCAAACAGTATCACCCTGCGCCCGAGGCGCGCGGCTTCAAGCGCAGCCGACACCCCGGCAATGCCGGCACCCGCCACGCAGATGTCGGCGGTTAATTCCTGCGCAGGAACCGTGCCTTCTCTTTTTACGGTGCGTGTGGCGGTATTCAATCCCTTCCCTTTTTCCATACCGTTCACCTCTTATCACAATTTATTCAGCAATTAAAAAGCAATCAGAGATAACAGTTCGATGACTTATAATTGATTAAATGGTAGGACCTTTATAATGACTACCAGCCCTTGATTTGCTGAGAACACCCATAAATGATGACAGGTAGTACCCTGCCATCGCCACATTTATGGACAGTATCAGACAATACAAGCAATCCAGGATCACCGGGACTTAACCAGCGATTGCGGCAATTATTGGGCACACCTGTACTCGAGTTAATCCGGCATTGTAACAATCAGCCTTCTGTACTGGACACCCTTTTCCTGCAGCTCGGACGCAATTATTTTTTCCAAAACGGCCCTGGAGGTCAGACACTCTTTACAGGCATCAGGTCCGGCTTCGATTATTACCTCGATGTCGCCGTCGGCGGTTTGCCCGGCTTTAAGTACATATCCTTGCACAGCCAAGGAATCAGCAGTATCGCTCAAAGCTTCCTTCAGCATTTGCCGTCCCTTCTTTCGTCCCAGCTTTTGAATCCGTATGTTCCTTATCTATCTCCATTTATCAATCGATTTGGTCACTCCGAGCATCGGAGAAGCCGCATCAAAGATCATGAAATATGGATTCGTTTGCCCGCCCACCACCACAATCGAAATGGCTTCCGGCCTGTTGTATTTTGGTATCATGACCTCGGGAGCGAGATACTGGTACCATCTAGGATACAGGTTGTGGCGAACATCCACCGTATAGATGAAGCTGTTTCTCCATTCTTCTATGCTCCGTTGCAGGCTCAACCACATGAATTCCTGCACGTCTTTTTTGCTCATCCCTTGTTCGGCAATCTGTTTGGCCAACAGGGGATCCAACAGTATGACCAGGCCCCGCCAGGGATTAAAGCCGATGGCGCTGTCCATATTCCTGGCGGTCCAAACCATGTTGTCGAGACCGAGCCCTTTGCCGCTAAGGGGAGTGGAACGAAAGCCCCATGTCTTGAAGAGCGTAATCGTGCTTTCTTCCGGCTTATACCCTTTGTCCACATGGAACGGCTGCCACGGGCTCTCTGCTTCATTTTCGGAAAAGGAAAACCCGTACTTCAGAGGGTTGCCCTGGGAGGAGACATTGCGGTTGCTCGGATTGGACCCTCCCAAATTGATCAGGAACAACCTTATTGCCCGTCCGATTGTCGCATTGGCGCAATTGCCGGTCCCCAACGCATTTATCCCGCAATTCATGCCTATTTCCCCGGCGTAAGGGCCGTTGATGAACCCCCAATAAGCGAAGGAATTTGTGCTGCCGGCATCCGACTCCGTGTCCAGGCTTGGTTCGGTCATCGCTTCGGCCGCCGCCAACAAAACCGGCATGTATTCCGGCAGGCAACCCGCCATGACCCCGTTGATGGCCACTTTTTCCACCGTGACTTCCCACTTTTCGGGATCCATCCTACCAATGATCTCATCAGGAGAATGGCTCGTTCCCTTGAGCATCTCTTTCACTCTATCCTCGGTAGGCGGAATAACCGGCAGACCATCGCTCATCGCCATGTCCACAAAACTTTTGTGCACCTGCCACAGTGTCCCTTCCATTACGACCCTCGGCCGGGGCGTCGCCTTGATAACACCGGTTTCCTGCTCTTCAGGGGTGAGCGGAGAGGTCAGCCCTCGTACAATGTCCTCATAAGCCGCCTCGAGCTTGGCAGGGATCGTCTTCTCGTCGACGTCGGCGATGGGGTGAGGCAGGGCCACCATCCTCACGCGGGGCATCTTGTAAATCTCGGCGGCTGCTTTGGCGTCCCGCCTGAACGGCGTCGTGATTATTGCCACCGTCGGAATGCCGAGCCTTTCAATTCTAATCTGCATGTGGATACACCACATGGTGCAGGTCCCTCAGTCACCGAGAGCCACTATTGCGGCGTCCGCCCTCTCTTCGATGGTTTTCCACCACTCCTCGCTTTCCGGTTTCATAAAGCTGGTGTTCTTGGGGTAATAAACCAGACGGGCCGACGGCACCCTTTTCTCCATCATTTCCATTGCTGTCTTTAACAGGACATCTGATCCCGGTTTCCCAATATCGACAAAGAAGACCGTCTTGTCGTCGAGTGCCGCCAGCCGTTTGCTGGGAGGCAGGTACTCAATGTCGGGCGGATTGCCTCGAGGATCCAGGCATCGATAAACGCAATCCCTATTCTCCAATTTGAATCACTCCTTGGACCAGTCGATTTGTTTATCAGGATTGAGCATAAAACATTTCTTTGCTGGACTGCTTCCCTTTTACGCAGTGAACCAGGCATTCGTTGCAGTTCTGGTAGCCCATGTATTTGGTCGACAGCTGCATATAATAGTCGATGTCCGGGTACATTTGTCTATATTTGGGCACAAGTTGCACCGCTTCCGCAATGCTGTTGCATTTCATCCAGTCTTCCGGCGGCTGCTGCCCGCCGCTCCCCTTGTACAACCCCCAGGAGGCTCCCCACACGCATCTCAACCGATTGAACCCTTCGCCGGTTTCGTTAATGGCATGCACCGGGCACCGCCGGGCAGCATTGCAGACGGCGCACCCCTCGCAGCCCTGTCGTCCGGTTTGAGGGCCGTCAATCTCGAGCGCCGCGCTGGTTATAACAGCTGCGAAAAAGACCCGGGGCCCATATTGGGGGGTAATAATCAGCATGTGGCGCCCAAATTCTCCCAAACCAGCTTGTTCGGCGGCTTTCCGCAGGGATATGGTGCCGACCCACCTCTTTTCGTCCCTGCCGTGCGAGGGGGAAACAGGCACGGCTATATAGCCTGTTTTTTCGATGAAATACGCCAGGTCGAACACCAGGTGCTGCAGATTAAAGAACATGGTCATGTACGACGCCACCGACACCCCGCCGTTAACGACCTCCAGCTCATCTATCGGCCCGTCAAAGGGAGGGTGCGGGATTTCCAACGCGCCGTAAGGCATGCGCCTGGCGACCACGACCACCGAGCGCGCCTGCGGCAAAATGCGGAACGGTGAAGGGTGACCGTCCGGCGACCCGTCCAGGGACGCCGGATCGGTGATCCCGACCAGGTCGGCGCCAAGTCTTATCGCCGTATTTTTGACCTCGTTCGTCAGCGCTTTCTTCATCCCACTGGACATCAAATGTCACGCCCTTAATAATTTTATTTTTTCCTCCAGTTTTTTCCCGCAGCGTCAACATCACTTCAGTTTATTAAACGCATCGATCAACTCGGCCCCTTCCGACCCGGCAATCTTCTTGACTTCTTCCATCAGGGGCGCCGCCTTGGAGTTGAACGCCGCATTCTCGGCATCGTTCAGGACATACGCGGTGCACTTGGCGTCGCTCAGCACCTTTTTGAACTTATCGCGTTCGTCGACAATGAGCTTCATGCTGTAGACCTTGAATTTCTCCATCGCCCGGTCGATGGCGTCCTGCTGGTCTTTGGTCAAGCTGTTCCATTTCTTTTGGTTCATCATCACGCCGACAAAGGTCTCCTGCTGGTTATTAAAAGTGATATACGGCGCCGATTCATAAAGTTTGAAGGTGTTGGTCGCTATCCAAGTGGTATACGCCGCGTCCACCGTCCCCCGCTGAAGGGCTGTCGGCAGATCGCCAATCGGAACGGTGACCGGGGCTCCTCCCCACAATTTGACGGCCTCGCCCGCCCATTTGCCGGCTGTCCGTATCTTCAATCCCTTGAAGTCCGCCGGCGTCTTCAGGACCTTCTTTTTAGAGACATACACCATCGTGTCTTGCCCGATCGGTCCGAGGTACTTAACCCCGTATTTATCGAAAATCTTTTTCACAATGGGCGTGGTCAATTTGTCAAAATCCGTAAACTTGTTGCCAGGATAAGCCCCCGGTATTTCAAAAGGCGTCAACTCTTTCATCGTGGGTGTAAGGTTGGCCACCTGGAAGTGCGCAATATCCACGTTGCCGGCCTGTATCGCTTCGAGCGCGCCCGCATCCGACACCAGGCTGCCGGCAGGGCTAACTTTTACCTTAAGCTGCCCTTTGCTTTCTTCTTCAATGGTCCTCGCCAAATATTCATAACTGAGGCCGCTGATGCCGTTGGGCGGCTGGCTGTGACTGAGTTGCAAGGTAACGGGCTGGGGTTGAGCCGTGTTTCCCGCGGCTGGCGCTTTATCAGCGGCCGGTTTTTGCTGGCAGCCGGCCGCAAAAACAAGGGCCACCACCACCAAGAATACAAGTGCCTGGATGGCGTAATTTTTTTTCATTGCCATTCTTATTCCTCCCCAAATTTTAATTTTTTGAAAACTCAAGGACCAGGGTTGGACGCTTCGCCAGAGGCTCCTGAAAAATACCCGTTCCAGTCTTAGATATGCCTGTCCCTCCACCACCTCTTTTCCTTTTTTTGTTCTCTATTCGCCTTACATCTTCGAGGGCAAATAGGTTGCTATCTCCGGGAAAACCGTCAGAATGGCCAAGGCCAAAGTGAGCAGTATAACGAAAGGCAAGGCGCCGACGATCACTTTTTGCATCGGTATGTCACATGACGACTTGATAATGAAGAGGTTAAAACCGACCGGCGGAGTGATCATGCCGATTTCCACGCACAAGGTGGAAACTACTCCCAGCCAAATGGGATCAAACCCCAGAGCTATGAGGGTGGGATAAATGAACGGTATGGTTAAAATGACCATGCTGCCCGGATCCATCAAGCATCCCATAATGTACCACAAGCCGTACAACAAGACGATAACCACATATTTGTTGATTCCAATCCCCACAATCAAATCTGCGATGTCCTGGGCCAGGCCAAGGTAGCCGACGGCATAGCTCAGCGACATCCCAAAAATCACCAAAAACAGAATCATTGTGCTTGTGCGGGCTGTGGCTGTAAGCACATCCGTCAGAAGCGGTTTGGAGAATCTTCTTAACAGCAAAACGATCATCAAGGCTCCTATGCCGCCAATTCCGGCTGATTCCGTGGGGGTAGCCCAGCCTGTATACAAGGAACCCAACACCAGAAGTATCAAAATTGCGGGAGGTATGATCAGTTTAAAATCCTGGTAAACAGTGGTGCGGCCGGAGATATCGTCGATTTTGGGGTTGGCCGCCTCCGCAGCCGCCTTCTGTTCTGCTGCTGCCAATCCTTGTTCGATCAGCTTGGGGTTCAATTTAACCCTGATCATTATGAAGATGCACAGCATGGCGCTTAACATGAGACCAGGCAAAATCCCCGCGATCAGCAGCTTGGCAATGGAATTCTCGGTAATGATGCCATACATGACAAAGGGGATACTGGGAGGAATCATAATCCCCAACGTGCCGGCAGCAGCCACCACCCCTGCCGCGAACTCCTGCCTGTATCCCCGTGCGACCATCTGCGCGATGGATACCCGGCCGATGGCCGCCGCCGTGGCAGGGCTTGATCCGCAGAGGGCGGCGAAAATGCTGCACCCTAGCGTGGCACTAATGGCCAAGCCGCCTTTGATCTTGTGGAGATATTTGTTTAAGACCGTAAAGATATCTGCCGCAACGTTCCCCTTAGCCAGGAATTCGGCCATCAGAATAAACAGCGGCACCACCACCTGGTTAATGCTTATCCCTTGCTCATAAGCGATACGGCTTATTTGTGAGACCTGAGACGGATTCATGAAGAGTACGATGGAGGCGATGGTGGTGAAACCCAGAGCAAAGGCGACCGGTGTGCCAATAAGAATTGAAATCAAAAGGATCGCTATTATGACGGCCAAAACCGTTAACAATGTTAGACCTCCCTCGCCATTTTTTAATTCCCGTGTCTCTTTATTCTGATAATTTTATTGATACTTTTCTCCCCCGCCAAACAAATCAATGATGGCAAAACCAACCGTCAACAGCAGTATCGCCGACCCGACGACTATGGCTGAATATAAGAATATGATGGGCACTTGCACATTGGCGATGGTTAGTCTCTTCAGTTCCACCGCCACTATGCTCATTTCAATACTAGTCCATAGCAGAACGGCGATCACCAACAGGGAAAGCAAATGACCCACCAGCGACAGCGCCCACTTTGCCGCCCTGCTCCAGCGTCTCCCAATTGCGTCCCGGATAAAGTCCACCGCTACATGGCCCTTTTCTTGATAAGAATAAGATGTGCCCAAAAAAATGGCCCAAATCAAAACGTACCGGGAAACGTCCATGCTCCAGAATGTCGGGCTGGAGAAAACGCCCCGCATGATAACTTCCATTACGGACAGCAGTCCGATAATTAAAATCAGCGCCCCGGACAGGATTCCCATCGCCTTGTTAAAATGAGCCAATAAATCCGGATACCTCATCACATCACCTCCAAATGTATTAAGCCCCCCAATTTTCAACTTGCTGCCGTGAGGTGTTGCCGATCTTATCCATCATCTGTGGCCTTAATCGGAATATCTTAATCTTATCTTATCGCCACTTGATTAATTGGTGCAATTTATATTTCTTATTATATTTATCGTTATATCTTATTAATGTCAGCAACTTGAAGGCCTTTTCCCGTTGATTAAAAAGTATGAACCTGTCGGCAAAACGCTTCCTTTCTCTGCGAACAAAAGCGGTCACTAGCCAGGCCAGGTTCAATAAGCTCAACACTTATCAGATTGAGAGCCGAGATTTTATCGCCAATGCTTTTTCATTAAATACTGTATTGAAGTTATTATTGTTATATTGTTATTATTCTTTTTATTGGTATGACCTTTTAAGTCAATACTAATACATTTGCCGCGCATCGGTCAATAGCTGTACAACGATTAGTACTTTTCTCTCGCCTCGCGCAGCACCCTGCAGATGCCTTCCTTGTCCAACGACAGCTCCATCAATCCCACATGCTCCTGGTAAACGTCCTGAGGGATTGCTTCTTTTATCTCATCTTCCAAAATGTGGTACACCGGCAAGCGCAGGGCTACCCCCGCCAGCGGCCCGGCATAAGTCGGGTCCCCGGCAATTACGGTTTCGGCATAAATGTCCGCGCTGTCAGGGTCTGGACAGCCCAGTATCACCATCAAATCCTCGTTTCCGTACTTCTCAGCCGCCTTCTTCAGTTCTTCCTGGACCAACTGGTCCATCGCGCCGGCAGCAGTTCAGACAAAGCACTGGGTATCCATATAAACGACTTCGGCACCGGCCGCTTTAAGACACTCGGCTATGGCCAGCGCCTGGACGCCATCCCTTTCTCCCAACACAAACATCTTTTTCCCTTTCAGTTCCATGCTTCTCCGTCCTTTCCCTTTCATGTCTGGTACCTTTTCAAATGCCTCAGGCAATGTCGTCAATCAGGTTTCTGATATCCTGGACAGTCAAATGCTGGCCAGCCAATCTCGCCACTTCTTGGCCATCTTTGAACACCAGGAAGGCGGGCAGCCCCATCACGCGATGTTCGATGCACAGCCTGCGGTTTTCAGCACTGTTTATTTTAACTATTTTAACCCTGTCCTTAAACGCCTCGGCCAGCCTTTCCACTTCCGGCATCAGCTTCAGGCAAGGCTGGCAAGACGGGCCCCAAAAATCCACAATCACCGGTTGAGTCGCTTGAAGCACCTCCTCCTCAAAGTTTTCCTTGCTGACCTGAATCATCCAAATCCCTCCTTGCTGATTTCAGTTTCCGTTTTTTTCGATGATAAACGACATGCCGTCGGCAAGCTTGGTCATCTTGCCCAAAAACATGCTCCCTTTGCCCACGAACATGCTATTATTTATTTCTCCGCTCATGATCATCTCCCTGGCGTGGCCCAGGAACGGGACCGCTGACGGGACATGGCCCTGGGTGGGGGCAAATCCGGGCATGCCGTATTTCCTTTCAAAGCCGTCAATTTCCGTTTTGTCCATCTCTCCCCGCAACACCGCCATGCCGGCAATGATCCGATAGTTGCCCCGGGGAACGTTCCCGTTGCCGTTCGGCTCAGTAATATCGGGGTTATGCAGTTCGACCGCGTATTTGTCTATGTCCAAAATACCCTTGCCGATCCGTTCCAGCGGTTTAACGATGAGCGACTGGTAAATCGCCTGGGCGGAGGAACCGGCGTGAATCTCATGCTTGCCGATGGCGTCCAAACGAATGAAGGGGCTTCGTCCATCATCGCTGCCCAGCACAATGGCAAACGCTCCCATCTGGTCCTCAATCACCGGCATGTTGTGCTTGAGGTTTCCAGCAAATTTCATGCCCAGTTTGGCCACGGACCCGCCGCCGATCACGGCCACATTGTTGTGCACGCCGGCCTGGACAAGGCTGGCCGCTATAGTAACCGCATGGGCCGGCCCGCAGCAAAATGCCTTAACATCGCAGCCCGACGCGTTAAGGCACCCGGCATGTTCGGCGATCGCCTTGCCCATGTTGCCTCCGCCCCGCTGGTAGCGGTCCCCCACCGCCTCCTCGTCGCAGGCAATTGCATAGTCTATCTGGTCAGCCGTCACCTCAAAAGCGCGCAGGACATGTCTGAGCGCCACAATACCCGAGGCTTTGTTGCACAGGTTTTCCAATAATATCTGCGGCGTAAGAAACCGGTCTTCCTCGTGCCCTTGCTCCACGCAGCCGATCAGCCGCTCCTTGTCGACGTACAGCGGCTGTGCAACGCCGTCGGCAATCTTTTTTTCAATATCCGGCAATCGCACCCCGCATCCCAGGCATTTCAAGTCTTCTTCACCAATCAGCGGATGAGCGGCTAGTCTTCTTTTAACCTCCTCCTGTAGAAACCGTTCCTCCAGGTGTACAAGGTTGAAAACATCAGCAATTTTCAACCAGCCATAAAATTCCGTTTCAGGCAAGATCTCCCCCCAGCGGCTGAACCGCCTGGCGCCAGGCACCTTTTTGTCTGACCACGACCGTTCATACTCGTACAATTTGTCCGGTCTTAGGTTGCCGATAAAGACCTGGTTCGGCGGATAAGCGACCGCGTCTTCAAAACTGCGCAGGCTGGAAAGAATGCTGAAAAGAACCTGGGGATTTTTTGCTATCTCCCTCTCCGGCTTGGACCCGTAACGCACCAAGCTGGGAACATGGGCAATGACATAAGCAGCCCCTTTTATCACCGGATATTTCATTCGCCTACCTCCCAAAAATCGCCATAACGCATATTCCATAGTAACCTAAATTTTGCTATTCAATGACCGTTGGTGCGGTTATCTGGGTTTGGACTGCGGATAAGGCGCTTCTCACAATTCTTTTCCGCAGTTCGTATTCCTCCGGCGGGGACAAATCGGGATCCCCGGTGGGATAGAGCACGCTGCGCGACGGCACCAAGCGGTTCGACCCCATTTCTTTGGCGACGTTGATCATTGTGCAAACATGAGCAGTGGGAATGCCTGCCCGTTCCAACTCCCTGACCATCACTGCACCGCAGCGAGTACTGGTCCCTCAGGTCGATGTCAGAATGGCCGCCAGTACTCCTGTTTCTTTCAGTTCCCTGGCGATTTCCCGGCCGAAGGAGGCGGCATTTTCCATAGCGGTTGCCGCTCCGGCAGTAGAATAAATAACGGGATGCAAGATGATTTCACCGGTTTCCTCCAATTCGCGCAATGCATCCAAAGGCACCAGCCGGTTGGGATCAGCGGCGACATACCGGTTGTCGTAGCCGAAGTGATTCACTTCCACCTCTTGCGGCGTCAATTTTTTCCAAGAATCTATTTTAATCCTGTACCAGCGCTCGCAGCGCCCCGAGGGCATCCTTTCCGGGTTCCCTTTTATTGTCAGGCCGCCGTCCGTGATCAAGGCCAGCTTAAACCCCTTTTCCCGGGCAGGCGGGGCCGGATTTACCTTCTCGTTTTTCGGAATGGGCAGCTCGCTTTGCCACTTCTCGCCGCGGTGCTTGGCCAGAAGCATGCGAATGGCCCTTTCCGCCGCATTCAGTTCCATCACCACGTTTTGTTTCAATCCGCGCTTGAAAAGCATCTCCCGTTCGCTTACCGACAGTCCTATTCCTTCCAGCAGTTTGACAAGAATGGCGCCCATTAGTGGGAGGCTGTTTTTCATATCCGCTCCCGTGGTGCCGGTGCGAAATATCGGTATATGCTTGCGGAATCTTTCCACCGCCGGGTGTTCCGGGGCCAAGCCTGTTATAACCGGAATGCCCAGTCTTTCCTGTACGGCCCGGCTGACAGAGGCGCAAGCTTCGCCGTACCTGCCAGCCAGAAAAGCAGGCCCGGCTACAAAGCCGTCGGGATGGAGGCTCTCGATCAAGGACATCACTTCTTCCAAAGCGTGCTGGTCCTCCACAAACCGGTTGTCGCCGCACACCACTGTCCCGACGATCTTTAAGGCTCCATTTGAGGTCTGCTCCAGCAGCCGGCCAGGCCCGACGCTGCCTTCCACCTTATACGGCGCGACACCCGCGAAAGCTTCCCCTCCCTTCCCGGCATAAAACTGGTTCAAATAATGGACGATCCTGTAAGGTCTCTGCCCTGCCATAATCACATCTCCTTCTAAAACCGTCTTAACCGTCTTAACGCTTTCCGAACAAAGGATCGGTTGCCTGCCGCTTTAAGTTGCGGGGCATTCTGTAAAGCAGCGCTCCACAATCGGGCAATAATCAGTCCGCTGCAATTTGTCCGCTTTCTTTATGGTCTCCAGGAGAGCCTGCCGGGTGATCTTCGGCGGCGGGTAAAAGTTATTCAAAGACCCCATATATGCCGGCCCTTCTTCTCCCACCAATCCATAGCGGGCTGCCCAGTCGCAGCGCAGGATGTCCGGTTTGCCCCATCTGAACTCGCGTCCTTCAAGCTTAATGACCAGGGCTTCATCCTCGGAAATGGCCTTGACCGGGCAAGAGGTTACGCATTTTTTGCAACCGGTGCACAGCGGCCTGCCTCGATATACATCGCCGTACGACAGAACCGCGTCGGTCACCACAGCGATGAATCTTTGCCGGGGACCGAATTCCGGCGTTAGCACCAGGCCGTTCCATCCCAGTTCCCCCAGCCCTGCCGCTATTGCTGGAAAGCGATTAGCTTTAAGGTCCGGCCGCAGGTTGGAAAACACTTGGGAAGCAAGCCCTTCCAAGTCCTCGACAATCCGGGCTTCAAAGCCGTTGTCGGCCAGGAATTTGGCTGCCTGCAACGCGATCGACTCGTTTTGGAAAAAAGCCTCTTTATGCACTGTGGCAGCATAGTGCGCAGCCTTGAAGGCTGGAGGTTTCCCGGCGTTTTCCACGCTGGCCTTCAGCAGACCCAGGCCTATCACCAGCACTGATTGGGCCGAGGCCAAATAGTCCCGCGCCCGTTTAGGCGTCAACTTAACATCATGAATGACGGGATTGGCCGGCTTCGCTTTCATGTCGCGCGGTTCGGTCGCCTTGGGTCCCCAACCCATCTCCCGGGCGTAAAAGTAATCAATGCCCTGAAACATTTTCTCCAGTTGATCAGCAATGGCATCAAGGCGTTCCACGGGCGTGACCCCGAATAAATCGGCGCCGTGCGAGCGAACCAGTTCTTTAAGTGCGCCTGTCAACATGTCGGGAGATTTGGAGGACGAAGCCAGGGTATATCTGCCTTCGCCTAGCTTCCACTGACACTCGTCCGCAAACGGGATGCTGGAAACCACCACGTGCAGCTGCCACCCCTTGTCGCCGGGAGAAAACCCGGCTGCTGCAGCCACAGCGGCACGATCAACGCCCGTTTCTGCCACGGTATCAAACCCGTGCCTGTTTTGCAGGTGTTTGGCCAGCCACAGAGCGTTGCGACCCACTGTCCTTGCCGTGTCGGCCGCGCAGCCCCGCGGGTAGCTTTGCCCTACCACTATTGCGCTGCTGGCGGTCGGAAGAAAAGCTGTCAAATCAATCCCGCATTTCAGCAGTGTTTCCCTGCCGATCACGGCGAGGTAATCCACCCCTATTTTTTTCGCTAAAGCAAGCATCTCGTTGGAAGCCCGCTCCACGCCTTCTTTGCTCGTGTCCGCCTCTATATCCCTTCGCCGGCGGGGGGAGGGAGAAAAGCTCGGGTCAAAATAACGACGTTGCCTAGGCACGCAATACTTCAAGCACATGCCCATTTTCCAGCTGAAGCGCCATTCCGGGTGGGTCCTGGCCGCCTTTTCGGCAAATTCTTCGATGGTCTGTTCATCGATCTTCTCCGGCCACGGAGCAAATACATCCAGGTTAAAGTTCTCCCCGGCCGAACAGCGCCACAAGTTTTTGTTGGGAAAAGAATATTTTTTTTCACCGAAGTCAACCTCCAGCATACCGTCCACTTCCTTGTCGAAAGCCTGCATGGGGCATTTCTTGGCGCACAGCAGGCATTTATCGCAAAGAGGCGGACCGCTGTATAAGGGATCAGCCACCAACGGCGCATCTGTTATTACGGTAACCAGCCTTTGCCTGGGGCCGAATTCAGGTGTAAGGCAGATGTTGTTCCAGCCTATTTCCCCCAGCCCTGCCGCCACTGCTGCATAATAATGCGTCAGGTCGGCCGCAAAACCGCGCGGGGCGGATTTGCTCGGACGATAGCTCCACCAGACCGTAGCCGGAACCATCAAGGCCCGCCAGCCTTGGTCCTGCAGAAACTTGGCCAGTTTGAACGCCAAAAAGTTCCCGTGCTCGGAGGCAATGTGGTTTGACAATGCAGGGCCGGGAATCCTCACGTCAAGGTTCCCGCCAAGTTCGACACAGGAGTCGAGATAATGAAACCCGCAGACCACGGCCGCCTTGCTGCCGGGCATAATTCCCTGGGGAGAACGTTCCAGCGGAGCCGACTGCCAGCGGTCCACCGAAGCTATCCCGACCACATCCGCGCCCAGGTCATAGGCAAATTCCTTTACTGCCTTCGTTAAATCGCGATCCAATTGATCATCACTTCCTAACGCTAAATTTCCACCAGCGCGACCCGTGAAGCGCCCAGCTGGCTTATTGCCCCGCTGATGTCCCGAAATCGCACGCGCAGGGCGGAGTTCGAGGGCTGCGGCTTGTCGGCCGGGTCGTCTGAAAACGGGCCAATAAGCGGGCCTCCGCCAACAACCTTCGCCTGTTCGGAAAGAGTTACCCACGCGTCGTTTATTCCCACCGACACCAGGGCGTCGGCAGCAGGCGAGTATGCTGTGAGCAGGTCCCGGATGGTACCGTCTCCCAAATGGGACCAGATGATGGCGCAGGTGCGGACTCCCCTTTGCTCTAAGTTCTCGATAATCTGCATCACGTCCGATTCGGGGATCCCTCCGCCCACTTTGGTGATAAGCGCCAGATCCGCCTTTAAAATATTGGACACCAGATTGACCGCCATTTGCACCGACCGTTCCCGCCGTTCCCGCGTAACGTGCGCGGCGTACGCCACCACGCCGGCAAAATCAAGCTCCTTCCCGTGCCGCTGGTAAAGCCCTTTGATGACCGGGTTGTTCTGGAAGGTGTATGTATCGACGCCGAGATTGAAATCAGGTGAAATCACCGCGCCATCCAGCAATTCATTGGGGTGCAGGACGGTCGGAAGCATGCCCGACAGGTCGTCGCCGTACAGGATGGCTTCTCCCTTTTCCGAGCTCTGGTGAGAAGCCAGCATGCAAACATAAGCCACCCGCGGCAGCCCTGGGGGGCAAGAGTCGAGCGCATAGGCCACCGTATTCGCTGGTTCAGTAGAAGCCGCAGCCTTGGCCAGATAACTCCCCACTCGCAATCCGATTTTTTTTAGGCGCCTGTAATATTCGCCCTTGCTCATGTCTTGGCGTTTAGGTTCGGCGCGCAGCGCGAGGTGGAAATGGCCGGCATGCGGCGTGAGCTCGGCCCCCACCCCTGATTTGTCCAGAATTTTATTGTGACGGCTGGGCAGGCTGGAAATCGCCAGCACCGAAAACCCGCTCAGCGCGGCTGAACTTCCGTGCCCCACAGTCTGAACCGCATCGAGAAACCCTGGGTAGTTGAAAACCCCTTCTCCCAACCGCGAATGAGCCGGAATCACATCGAAAACATTCACCACTCTGCTCGGGGTATGGGGCGAAACCAGTTCCATCTCGACAATATCAACATCCTTCAGGTCACCGGCACTTTCCAGAAGAGATAAAACGTTTTCCCTGCAAACAGTGAGACGTCCACCTTTGTATTCTGTGGCTTTACCCCACTCCACGGAACTTACCGGATACTCGTTTATCTTCAGCTGCATGATACGGTCTCCTCGCCTTTATTAGTTTTCTTGTCTGCTTCTTAAATAGATAATTTAGCAAAAGGTATTGATTTATACAATCGATAATATTTATACTATTAATATAATTAATCTATTAATTGGGGGCGTTTCTATGGAAATACACCAGCTGGAATATGTGCTGGCCCTGCAAAAGTACATGCAGTTTTCGCTGGCCGCGGAGGAAATCAACATTTCGCAACCCACCTTGTCGCACGGCATAAAAAAGCTGGAGCAGGAACTTGGAGTCAACCTGTTTACCCGCAATACCAGAAACGTGCAGTTAACCCCCGCCGGGGAGGAGTTCGTCGTTTATGCCAAACGCATCCTGTCGGAAATTGACAAGGCTAAGAACGCCATGCTGGCGCATGCCAATCTGGACAAGGGCAACATAAAAGTGGGGGCCATTCCCACAATTACTTACCTGGGCATAACTTCCGTCATCGCGGCCTTTCAAAAAACATATCCCGGCATCAACATGGAAATCAGCGAAGAAGACACCGATGTTCTTATCAAAAAAATGCATGCCTCCGAACTTGATGCCGCCTTCCTCAATTCTACGAATATCTCCCACGACGAACTGGAATTCTATCCGCTCATCAATGACAAACTGGTTCTTCTGGTCTCAGCTTCCCACGAGCTGGCCCGGCAAAAAAACGTGAACCTGGCCGATCTGTCTGCAGAAAAGTTTATGGTTGTGACCGGACTAAGGAACGATTTTGTAAATTCATGCCGCCTGGCCGGGTTTGAACCAAACATTGTCCTGGTAAGCATCCAGGCACTTACGGTCAAAGAACTGGTAGAGGAGGGTCTGGGCATAGCGCCGTTTACTACCCGCATTGCCGAGTTTTTTTCCAGCCCCCGGACGGCCATCGTGAATTTTACTCCCGAAATTAAGCGAACCATCGCTCTTACGGTCGCCAAGCATAATAAAACGATAACCACCCAAGCATTCAAGGATTTCATCTTAAAAAATTTCCGCAAAATATGAGGTTGGCGTTTGTTTATGGCAAAACCTGCAGCCCGGCCGAAATTATAGCAGCCTTGCTGCGGTCCATCAGTTCCGCGGAGGGAGGCAGCAATTCAGGCAGCCGATAAACGCGTTCCAATTGATCATATTTACTCATGCCGTAACGATGGTATGGCAACAGCTCCACTCCCTTCAAATATGGGAGCGAGCGCAAAAACTCCGCGGCCCTGTAAATGTTTTCGCCGTCATTCAAACCCGGCACCACAACCATTCTTACGACAAGATCGCGGCCGCGCCTGCCAAGCACGTATGATGCCCGTTTCAAATTCTCAAGAATCAAGTCGTTCCCTTTGCCGGTGATTTTCAAATGTTCTTCCGGGTCCATATGTTTGATGTCAATGAACAGCCAGTCAACTTCTTCCAGCACCTTTTCAAATATTTCTCCGTTGCCGTAAGCACTGGTCTCCATGGCGGTGTGAATGCCATTCTTGCGGCAGTATTGGAGCAAAACCAACAGCGCCTCCCCTTGGCAAAGGGGATCCCCCCCCGTGAAGGTAACACCGCCTCCCGTCTTTCGATATAAGAGCCTGTTTTTTTCTATAATTTTAATCGCATCACTAATTTGCCAATTCTCGCCCCAGATTTCCAGGGCTTTAGAGGGGCAAGCCCGGACGCACTCTCCGCACAAATTACACTTGCCCCTCTCCACCCTTAATTCCGGCTGTCTTAATCCGCAGTCTTTCTTCAATTGAATAGCCCCGGCGGGGCATTTTTCTTCGCAGAAACCACAACCAATACACCGCACCTGCCTGTACACCAGGTCCGGCTTGCTGGTTTGCCCTTCAGGATTTGAACACCAGAGGCATCTCAGCCGGCAACCCTTGAGATACACTGAGGTCCTTATTCCGGGCCCGTCATGCACCGCGGCAAAATCCACTTTCCAGATGTTTATCATTTGCCGATTCTCCTTAGTGATATTAAAACCAATTGCGCCCCTGCTCCATCTTCTGATGCTGAAATTTCAATTAACAAACAGGCTGTCTGTCCCTCCATAAACTTGCGTTGGATTGGCTGCCGCCGGGCATCCTGCCCTATATGTTGAGCGAGGTCCGGTTGATTATTTCATCCTGCACTTCTTTAGGGAGCTCAATAAAGTTGGCAACATATCCGGCCACCCTGACCATCAGCGTTGGATATTTTTCCGGGTGCTTCTGCGCGTCAAGGAGCACTTCTTTGTCCTGGCAGTTGATCTGGATATGGTGGCCGCCAAGGCTGATGTAGATGTCAATCAGCTCCACCAGCCGGTGCAGTTTTTCCCGGCTGTCAATATTGGTGAAATACATGTTGTGAATGCTACCAAAACCTGTATCCAGGCCCAGTTTGGTGACCGACCGGATATGCGCCAGCGGCCCGCTGGTATCCCGGTTATCGTTCGGGCCAATATGCGAGGAAAGCGGCAGTCCGGCCTTGCGGCCGTCAGGCGTCGCCCATGTGAATGTGCCTGCCGAAATATACCCGGTGGCTATGCAGCAGGACGGTATGCATCTTTCCCCAAACGGCAGCCTGTACTTGCGGACCTCGGCGCAGAAAAACTGCCATACTTCCCGGGCCAGGTCGTCCACATACTCATCGTCATTGCCGTATTTGGGAGCGTCGTTAATCAACAGCTGCCGGATCGGCTCGTATCCTTCAAAATTGGCGTCGATGGCCTGTATCAGCTCGTCCATGGTGATCCGTTTTTCTTCGTAAACCAGCTTCTTGATGGCCGCCAGGCTGTCAGCCGCGGTAGCGATTCCGCCGGTAATGGCAATGCTCGGCCCGACGTTGATTTGGGCCCCGCCGGCGCTGGCCCAACGGCCGCGCTCGATGCACGATTCAGTGGTGAGGCTTTGCACCAGCAACGGCAAATGCTGCATCTTAATCTTTTCGGCATACAGGGCGGCGGCATGGCAGTCTTTCACCTGCTGGGCCACCTGCTTCTTAAACGCAGCCAGGAATTCATCGAACGTCTTGAACTGCCGGGGTTCACCGGTTTCCACCCCCACCGTCTCGCCGGACATGTTCTGGTCGGGCATGCGCTTGCGGCCGTTGTACAGCACTGCTTCCAGGGCAATACCCACATTGAATTTACCCGCGGAAGGATAGCCATACTGCTTGCCGCCCGGCCCGTAGAACTCCGTGCATCCCCTTATCCAGCCCACCCTGGCCTCTTCCCTGGTAAAGCCGGCTTCCATCAGCTGGGTCTTGGTCGTTTCCGTGCTGATAAATTTAGGCAGGCCCAAACCCAGGGCCACCAGTTCGGCGGCCTTGATCTTCAGTTCATACGGCGTTTCACGGGAATGGCACAGCAGGACGATGTCGGGCTGCACTGTCCTCACGGCCTTGGCCGCATCAAGGACCAGATAGGATATTTCATTGGAGGCATCTTTGCCCTCACTGTTAAGACCGCCGATGCAAATTGTCTGGCCGGGGAACAGCCCTGCCGCTCTCAAGGCGGTCACTTTGTCACACAGCCACAAGTTGCCGCTTATCTTGAGGAGCAAGCATTCCATCAGCTCCTGAGCTTTCTCCCGCGTGAGGAGGCCTTTCTCCATATCAGCCTTGTAAAAAGGATACATGAGCTGGTCAATTCGCCCGATGGTGTACGCCGGGCCGGGCCCTTCCATATGCATAATCATATGGATGAACCAGAGGGACTGCAGCGCTTCCCTGAAGGAGCGCGCCCCGCGATAAGGAACCCATTCCATTGTTTCCGCGATCTCCAACAACTCCTGCTTGCGGGCTGAATCATTTTCCCGGCCGGCCATCTCGCGCGCCTTCTCGGCGTACTTGGCGGCAAATTCCCTGATGGCCTTGATCACCATCAGCAGCGCATTATAGAAATGTTCCTTGCCCACGTCTTCCGGATTGGCGCAGTCCAAAGCCGCAAGCTGCCTGTTGATTCTCTCCTCGTGCCACTGCAACCCCTGTTCAAGGATAGGCTCATAATAGGGGTTGAAGTGCGAGCCGCCCTGGTGGAAATACCCCGCCGTCTCCGCCCAGCCGGTCCCTTCGATCTTCCGCCGCAGGTCGGGCGGGCATAACTTGGTAGTCAAGGCATAGGTGGTCTTGTCCAGCCAGTAGGGCAGCAGCTCCTTGGCCTCCGCTATCTGCTCCGGCATCACGGTGAACGGGTTTACTGTGCGGCTGGACAGCCCGTCAATTTCATCGATCAGCCAGGAAGCGTGATTGATGGGTAAAACCGGGATTTTCTTCAAACCGCAAGATGGAAGCCCTACGATAAGTTCTCCCTCGCCGATTATTGCGGGCAAATATTGCGTGGCCCTGTAAAATGACCTGGCAAAACGCATTGGCACCGGTTCGCCTTCCGTCTCTTTAAACACTTCGGTATATGCCCTGGCCGTGTGAAGGCAAATGCCGGGGACCGCCGACCGCAGGGCAAGGCTCAACCTTTTCACCCTCTCCGTGCTGCCTATATCAGCGCGCATCCCCTTCCGCAGTTCCTCCGAATAGTTCAACTCCCGCTCCAGCTCCAAGAGTTTAGCCATAGTTTTCCAACCCCCTTTGAATTAAATCGTTTATTGTCAGTATAAATATTTCTCTTCATCGCCTATCACGCTCAGGATGATAAACACGACAGTGACCAACATCAAGCCTGAACCAAACAGCATGGCCAAGTATAAATAGACAATCGGGATCTGAATATAAGCCATGGTCAGTTTCCCTGTTCTCATCGCCGCCCCGATCATGCTGATGCTTCTCCAGCCAATCACGCCAATAAATATGCACGCCAATAAATATCCAACCACAGTCAGGACTTTCTTTACCTTAATATTCCAATTGGCAATTATTTGCTGGATAAAATCAACCGACACATGGCCTTTTTCTTGGAACCCGTAGGCAGAGCCCAAAAATACCGCCCAAATCAATATGTAGCGGGAAACATCCACCACCCACACGGGAGGTTTGGCGAACAAATACCGCAAAATGCTCTCCAGGCTTTGAAAAATTGCCACCAGGAAAAACAGGGCGCCGGCCAAAGCGGCCATATTATCGTTTATTCGAGACAACAACTTGGGGTATTTCATTGTTGCCCTCCTTTCTGCTCGGTAATGTCCCCGGGGAACATTTCGCTCATTACATGCGCGACGGCAAATACAGCGCTATCTGCGGGAAAATGGTCAACAGGATTAGACTTATGATAAGAACTATCACAAAAGGTACAGTGCCTTTGCTGACTTCTTTCATTGGCGTCCCGGTAACCGACGTCAGGATAAAAAGATTCATCCCTACCGGCGGAGTAATCATGGCAATTTCAATGCACAGGGTGGACACTATGCCGATCCAAATCGGGTCAAAGCCATAGGCGACAAGGGTCGAAAAGATAAAAGGTATAGTCAAAATGATCATGCTCATCGGGTCAATAATCATGCCCAGGATAAACCATATGGCATAAACCATTATAATAATAAGCCATTTATTGGCAATAGTGCCCGTCATAAAGCTGGCCAGCTCCTGCGATATGCCCAGATAGCTTACCAAATAACTCAACGAAATGCCGCCAAACAATAGAAACATAACCATGCTGCTGCTTCTGGCCGTCGCTTTAAAAACATCTACCAGCACCCCGCTGCTAAATTTTTTGTTAATGGCAATTATTATCAATGCTCCAATTACTCCTACACCGGCCATTTCCGTCGGAGTAGCGATACCCAGATACAAAACAGACAAAATCAAAACGATCAAGGCGATGGGAGGGGACATCAGCAACAGGTCTTTCTTCAGCTCAGCCAGCTTAAACTTATCCAGGTCAACAGGCGGGCTCTCATCCTGTTGTCCTGCATTTTCCGTCCCGGCTCCCACGAGCTTTGGGTTCAGCTTCGCTCTTAACAAAATAAACATAATGAGCAAGAAGCTGTTTAACAGCCCTGGCAGTATACCAGCCATAAACAGTTTTACTATAGAGGTCTCGGTAATTATTCCGAAAATAGCAAGAGGAATACTGGGGGGAACCATAATGCCGATCGTGCCGCCAGCCGCCACCAGCCCGATGGCAAAATTTTCGTTCCAATTGCGTTTAACCATTTCCTTAATTGAAATGCGCCCCACTGCTGCAGCTGTAGCAGGACTTGAACCGCACAGGGCGGCAAATATAGTACATGCTAAAACAGCGCCGACTCCCAACCCGCTTTTGACCTTCTTCAGCCATTTGCTGAGCACGGTAAAGAGATCGCTGGCGATGCCTCCTTGGGCAAGGAACTCGGCCATGAGCAGGAAGAGGGGTACGATCAATTGATTAATATTTGTCCCTTCAGAATAGACGACATTCCCGATTTGGATGAAATGTGAAGGCGGCAGCAAGAAATAAATGCCCGTAACAGCTACGAACCCTATGGCAAAGGCCACTGGAGTCCCGACAACAATAATTATGAAAAGCAGCAGGGCCAACAGCAGCAACGTTTCAACAAAAGCCATCACAATGCCTCCCCGTAATGTTTGCAGTTAGCCCCAGATAAATTCTGACGGCCGAAGGATGATTCAGGCGGACGCATTTATTTGCTTTGCAAACCTTTCATTAAACTCCGGCCGTCAGAATTGATGATATGGGTGCTAGCGCATAAACTCAGCCAATTCAAGGGCAGAAAAATTTAATTTTATTTCGTTAACTTTTATTTGTTCAACTCTTCGAAGGCCTTCATCAGCTCCAGGCCGCCCTCTTTTACATTTCCTTTGATTTGTTCAAGCAGGGTTTTGGACACCTTCGCGAACTCTTTATTTTCGTCTGGTGTCAGTTCGTATGCCTTAACCCCTTTAGCCTTGGCGTCCGCCAACAATTTTTGATAGCTTTCCACCGTTTTCTGCCTGTGAAATTCCGTCAGCTTGGGAAATGCGCGTTTGATTGCCTCTTGCTGTTCCTTTGTCAACTTGTCCCAGGTCTTTTGGCTGAAGATCACGCCGGCATAAATCTCCATCTGGTCTGTAATGGCCAAATTTTTTGAAACCTCATACAGTTTGAAAGCCTGTGTGGCCGCCCAGCTGGTATTTACCAAATCAATGACCTTGCGTTCAAGAGAAGTCGGCACATCGGCAATAGGGATGGTCATCGGCGTACCGCCCCACAACCTTACCGCTTCGCCGCTCCATTTACTTGCTGTGCGGACTATGGTGCCTTTTAAATCCGCCGGCTTATGGACCTCTTTATTCCCGACAAAGACCAGGGTTCCCGGCGGAATGGCCCCAATGTATACCACGCCATATTTGCTGAATATCTTCTGCAATATTGGAGTTGTGAGAGTTGCAAACTTGTCAAATTTGTCCATATTGTATGAACATGCTCCAGGTATTTCAAACGGAAGCGTCTCGGGAATTGTAGTGGAAATATATGCATTCTGGAAATGGGCTATATCTACAGTGCCGTTCATTATCGCATCAATGACATCCGGATCTTGCACCAGCGATCCTGAATGATATACCTGAACTTTAATTTGGCCACCGCTTTCCTTTTCCACCTGCTGGGCAAAATAGCTGTACGATTGGCCGTGCAGGCTGCCTTCCGGGTTCTGGTTGGCCATTTTTAAAATTACTGGGGACGGTTTCGGTTCTTCTTTTTTTGCCTCTTCATTGGTGCCGGTTGTTTTCGTGCATCCGAACAGCAGCAAAACAGCAAGGAATACCGCCGTCGTCAGGAGGGCAAAAGCTCTTTTCTCCCAAAGCCTCATTCAACTTCCTCCCCTCAAAACATTTAGAAATTTTCTACAAGCAGCTCTGTAAAACCCCTGGCTTCATTTTGCCGCCATCCAACACCCCCCCTTTTCACATTAATTAGTCGGCGGATTTGTATCATTTCAAGTCAACCCGTGTTGATGCCGACACAATATTTTGTATTTTTCAAGGTTGCTAACCTATTCTGCAACCATATTATTTTTTTATAAATACAATTTAAATTATGGTTGTTATTATAGGTTTTCTTTTTCATTATTTTTTGATATTTTTATTGAAAAAATATTCTGCATCATTTGATCAGCAATATTATAACAATATTAATTCTTGTAATAATTATTCTAATGCTGTTCTTTGATTAGTACAATCTATGTTTTGAATCAATATATTGATTTTATCTCACTAGCGTTGCATAAAAAAGATTAACCAATTTACAATGCTATCGGGTCAAATG